>NZ_JAEQCT010000111.1:0-18650 GCF_020738205.1 Microcoleus sp. PH2017_24_DOB_U_A | reverse complement strand
AATCCTGTCTCTGGTAAGGTTCGGGCTTTCTTCTCGAACCGCTCGAAACGAGCCGGACTTTCCAAAAGCCCCCGCTTTTAAGCGTGGGGTTCCTTACTCCCGGTTGTTGCTCAAACTACGGATGTTATACCATTTTTTTTAAGTTATGACAGACTTTGGCAAACAGGGAAAGTGTATAAATTACAATGTCTTGTCGTGTTCGATCTCTATCGGATCTTTAGAAAAATGGTATTAGTTGTTTTAAGTGCCTGCAACACTGGAGAAGGCAGAATTACCGGGGATGGAGTGATTGGCTTATCGCGTGCTTTGATTTCGGCAGGAGTGCCGAGTGCAATTGTTTCTTTATGGGCGGTTCCTGATGCGCCGACATCCGAATTGATGCAGGCATTTTATCGAAACTTGCAAAGTAATCCCGACAAAGCACAGGCTTTACGGCAGGCAATGCTAACCACGATGAAAACTCATCCCCAGCCGCGAAATTGGGCGGCATTTACTTTGATTGGGGAGGCTGAATAATAATTCTCCTAAGAAACTCATCCCAAATCCTATTTAAATGTGCGATCGGGTTTTTTGTGGATGTGCGATCGAATTTGATTGGTTAGTCCGTTATATCAAATCCGTTAGCATCGGAATTATTAGTAGCCGAAATTAGGAGACGGCAGTGCCGTGTCCCTACAATAAATCTGGGGTAGGGACACGGCACTGCCGTCTCCTCTATATCATAGGTCGTGCAACCGGAATTGATATGAGACGGGGGTTTCAACCCCCGGCGGGCCGTGCCACAAAGCAGACAAATTTTCGGTCGGTTTCAGGGCGATCGAATTTGAGAGAAATGTGCGATCGCGTTTTTTGTGGATTGGCGATCGCCAGATTGTGTGTACCACATAGACATAAAATATCCTATCCTACACATTCACCTACCTTGCACCTTCCCGCAATTAATCTTGCACCTCATACCTCATCAACTCTGCGGGTAGAACGAATGAATTTCCCATCTGGGTTGCTTAAGATTTAAGTAATCCTAAATCAACTGTCAACTGTCAACTGTCAACTGTCAACTGTCAACTGTCAACTGTCAACTGTCAACCGTCAACCGTCAACTTACCGCGTAACTTTATGAATGCAGAATCAGCTACAAACATTCTAGATAACCTGGTAAAGGAAAAGAGAGGCGAACCATTGAACGGCTTACAGCGAGAAATTATTCAAGGAGTTTTAAATGGTTTGACATACCAAGAAATCAAGAATAATTATGCGATCGCGCGGAACTATCAAATATGCTACTTAGGGCGATACGTTGCTTATCATTTGTGGAAATTGCTGACAGAGGTATTGAAAGATGCAGGAATTATCGACCCGGATGAAAGAGTCCGCAACAAAAATTTGTGGGATTCCGCGATGAGAGTGGCACAGCAAAGAGTGCAGTCGGAATCTGTACAAAAAAGTCAACCTCCCGTACCGCCAAATTGTGTATTTCGATCGCATATCAACAATCCTCTCCCTCTTTCCCCTTCTCCCTCTTTCCCCTTCTCCCTCTCTCCTGTTCTCCCTCTCTCTTCTTCTCCCTCTCTGTCCCTACCGCGAAACAGGTGGTAGCAAAACTTCTGCTTCCTTTTCAATTATAGATTCCTCCAAAACATTCTCTAAAACCGGAGCAGGAATCGGCACTTCTTCAACTACCTGATGCTTTTCCAAAGTCAAGCGAGAGTTGGACGAACCGGACAATCTTTTTAACAATTTTGGTGTAGGATCGTAGAGCAAATAAATAATGCGATCGCCCGCTTGCCAAATCTCTGTTGCCGACACAACTTGCAAGTATCCTTGTCTTTCAAGTAGCAGCGGCGCCAACTCCCCGGCTTGCACCAAAGCTTGCAAGTGAGCAATCTGAAATTGCAATCCCTCGCTGTTTAACTCGGTTTCCCCTAATTTTACTTCGCTGTCGGTCAAATATTCGTTCCAATCCTTCAGCGACAAATCCGAGACAAAGGCTTGATTAATTTTACTATTATTTGCAGGCGCATTTGCTTGCGGGTCTTTGGGGAATAATGCCAAAACCCTCGGCGGTGCAAACTCCTCGGCTGCTCGCTGAGCTAATACTAAGTTTACCTCGCCGTTGTTAGTCATTGCCAAAAATGTTCCCATCGAATCGAGTCCGGCTTCTTCTAACACGCTATGGTCGAGAGCGCTACTCAAAAATACTCGCAAACCTTCTCTTTCTGCTTGCGCGCAAGCTTCCGGATTGGTGTCGATAATTGCGACTGATTCTCCGCGTTCTTGAAATAAGCGAGCAATTAATCTGCTTAAAGGATTTGACCCGACAATTGCTGCACCTGTTGCTGATTTTGAGGTGACTCCTAACAGTTGAGCTATCCATCCCGCTGTCAGCCCTTGTACGAAAACAGTCATAATAATTGTCAGGAAAACTAAGGCTTTAATTGAGTCGCCGCCGTTGATGCCGCGCTGGGTGAGCAAGATGGCAAATAAAGAGGCGATCGACGCTGAGACAATTCCCCTCGGCGCTACCCAGCAAGCAAATAATTTTTGCCGCCAGTTCAGGCCGCTGTTCCAAGTGCACAGCCACACATTGATCGGCCGCACTACCCACATTAAGGCTAAAACTGTAAACAAACTTCCCCAACCGAGCGCAACTACACTAGCGAGGGATAAATCGGCCGCCAGCAACACGAACAGGACGGAGATGGCGAGGACTGTGAGTTGACCTTTGAACCTCCTGAGCAGCCGTTCTTCCGGCACAGCAGCCGCTCTGAGGACGATGCCGGAGAGGACTGTTGCCATCAGTCCTGATTCGCTGCGGAGTTCTTCTGATAAGCCGAACAATCCCCACAAACCTGCTAAAACTACTAGGTTTTTCAAGTCTTCTGAGAGAAATTGCGATCGCTTGAGAATGAATCCTAGCAGCCACCCTCCGGCAACTCCGACGACTGCGCCAACTAAAAGGCGAACGATTAAATCTCGGAACAAGACCAATAAATCAGCATTGCCGTTTAAGATAATATTCAGTACCAATACCGCCAAAATTGCTCCGACTGGATCGATTAAAACGCCTTCGGCTTCTAGCAAGGCGGCGACTTGTTTGTCAACGGATACTTGTTTGAGCAACGGGCCAATGACTGTCGGGCCTGTGACGACGACTAGGGAAGCATACAGAAATGCGATCGGCCAGGGAAATTCCCCCAACCAGTGTGCTGCCATTCCGCCGCCAATGAGCGTAATTAAAGTGCCGAAAGTAACTAAATTGCGAATGCTACCGGAAACTTTGCCTAAATCTCGCAATTCCAAATTCAAGCCGCCTTCAAACAGAATTAAGGCTACTGAAAGAGACACCATAACTTCTAAACCGCTGCCCAACAGATTGGGGTGCAACAGTCCGAGGCAATCCGGGCCTGCTAAAATACCGAATAGCAGCAAAAATACGATCGCCGGAACTTTCAGATAAGCGGCCAGAACTTGAGCGCTGATACCACAGGTGACGGTCATGACCATCAACAGGGTGATGTTAAAGGGGATTTCCATAGATATGATTGTTACAGGCTGCCCGCTCGGTTTTAAAATTTAAAAGATTTAAAAGCGCGATCGGGGGTGATTTGATTGCAGGCGCTATACTTGACGCTGGCACAAACTCGCCACTGCCCTGGATTTTTGTGAATAAAATTAAAAAACGTTGATATTGGCTATAACTTTATCAGATAATTCTCTTACCGTCAAAGATGAGAGTAAGCTGTAGCGCCTAGATTGTCTGTTATGTTCGAGGGGAAGAAGGGGAGAGAGGGAGAGAGGGAGAGGGGGAGAGGGGGAGAGGGGGAGAAGGGGAGATTTGATGTCGAGTTAATTCTCAAAGAAACTTCTTGCACTCATTCGGAAACTATCTTGAAATACATCTGCGTTACATCGTCGGTTGCATCTGCCAGCAATCTAGGATTTACATAATTTCAGAACATTAAAACCAAATACGGTTTACTTAAGATAGTCCGAAGAGAGGAACGAAGCATAAGCCCTAGCCCTTTCAGGGCGGCTTCGCCAACGGGCAGGCACGCGCCTTCGCAGTATCTATTTCTCATCGGATTTTACCCCCAGGGCGCTATATCAGTAAACGGTATTGCATTAAAACCAAATTCATCTTTTGTGGAATTAATCTCAAATCATTTGGCATTCTGCCATCGGCGCAGAAACTCCGATAGAGTTGCTGGCGAGACTTGTTTTTCCAGCCAATCTAAAGCCTGGTTTTGATTAGGTGCAGCGCGATAAAATTTGCAGGCATCTATCAGCCGAATTGTAGAATTTGGGACAGTCGATTGAGCGCGCCACTTTTGTGCGAACTCGGCAATAACAGCCGGCGAAATTTGTTTTTGCAGCCAATCTAAAGCTTGGTCTTGTTCTGCCAAACCGCGATAAAATTTGCTGACATCTATCAATCGCAAATTAGTGTCGCCCGGTGCGGCAGTTGTCCGCCACTTTTGAGCAAATTCCCCTAAAACAGAGGTAGAAACTTGAGTTTGCAGCCAAATCAAGGCAGTATCTTGAGCAGCACTAGCTTGGTAAGATGACAATAGCTCAGTCAGCCGCGCGGCTGGTACTGGAATTGGTGTCGGAATTGGTGTCGGAGTTGGTATCGGAGTTGGTGTTGGCGCTGTAGGGGGGACAATTACTTTGGGAGATTTTCTCATCAACGCGGCCCAAGTTTTGATGCCTGCCATGCCGTCTGCATTGAGGCCTTGAGATTTCTGAAACGAGATGAGGGCGGCTGTGGTAGAGGTTCCAAATTTGCCATCCATCGCGCCTTGATAGAAGCCTTTACTTCTTAATTGCTTCTGGATGTCTGCAACTTTATAATTTACGGCGCCTTCTCGGACGCTTTCAAAAATATTGCCATCTACATTGCCCGAGACACCCGACACAGTGCTAGTGTCGCTGTACTGCCAAAAAGTCCAAGTCTTCCAGCCACCGGGTACCCAAGGTTCTTCGGCACTGGTATAGTGAGCAATCCACAGCGGGTAATCTGCCAACCGCCGTGTCCCGAGGTTGTCCCAGAAACCGGGGTAGGTGTAGATAATTGGTCGCATCGAGGTGGCTTTTTCCACTGCTTCGAGCCAAGTTGTCGCGCGATCGCACAATTCGTCCCCACTCAAACCACCCGTAGTTTCCACATCCAATACTGCCGGCAAATCCCCCGCTTCGAGTTTGACAGTTTTCAAGAACAAATCTATTTGTCCTTGAACGCTGCTTTCCGGTCGAAAAAAGTGATATGCACCGCGTTGAATCCCCGCAGCTTTAATTCCCCCCCAATTCCGGGCGAAAGTTTGGGAAACTAATGTTGCACCTTCCGTCGATTTGACAAATGCGAACAGAATGCCTCCCTTGGCAACGGCTTGCCAATTGACGTTGGGCTGGTAGTCGGAAACATCTATACCGCGAATGCTCATATAATGGAGAGTTTAAGAAAGCTGGCGCAAGTCTGAAGAAGCGACTAGATTAAGGCTACATTAAATTGTAATGCTAAGTTGCTAATTGTTTTTTTTGTAGGGGAGATTGTACAAGTGAACCTCGATCGCATAGAGCCAGGCCCCGGTCAAGAGTCGGTTTGGGATTACCCGCGCCCCCCTCGTCTTGAGGAATCGACCAAACACGTACAGATTATTTTTAACGGAATGACGATCGCCGATACGCGCCGCCCGTTTCGGGTATTGGAGACAAGTCACCCTCCAGCCTACTATATCTCTCCCGAGGACATCCAAATGGAATATTTGCATAAAACTTCACGGGGATCTTGGTGCGAGTGGAAGGGACAAGCGGGTTATTACACTGTGACGGTAGGGTCGAAGGAAGTTGTAAATGCTGCTTGGTTTTATCCTCATCCCAATCAGGTTTTTGCAGCTATTAAAGATTACGTGGCTGTTTATCCGAGCCAGATGGATGCTTGTTATGTGGACGGGGAATTAGTGGAATCTCAACCAGGAGATTTTTACGGAGGTTGGATTACCAAAGATATTGTCGGCCCTTTTAAGGGAGGAATCGGAACTTGGGGTTGGTGAGTTCAACAGTTGACAGTTGACAGTTGACAGTTGACAGTTTGAGAGTTGACAGTTGACAGTTGACAGTTTGAGAGTTGACAGTTGACAGTTGACAGTTTGAGAGTTGACAGTTGAGAGTTGACAGTTGAGAGTTTGAGAGTGATCTCTACCCTTAAGTCCGAGGATTGGAGTAATGAATAGTCTGATTTTAATTTCTCCCGAAAAACGTTCCGGCTTTCAACCAATTCTTTCTGGTAATTGTGAAATTGCTGGGTTTCTCACCACCCTTCGCGGCTTTAGGTTTTGATTTGAGGAATGGCAAAGAAACCGCGTTTTTTACGCACAACTTAGTTACGAGTTCGTCTCGGCTTAAAAACTGATTTTGTTGAGTTAGTCTGCGCCATACATGAGTTAAGGGCGGGCGCAGAAACCTTTTCTTGCGCGACAACAAGCCAACAAGAAAAAAATCAAGAATACTATAAGTCTATTATTAAGCGAGGATGAACCAATGCAATCCACACTGCCGAAGCTAACGAATCAGCCCCTCCTCAAACAAACACTGTAGTCAAGAATACAGCCAATGCTAATAAATAAATGTTAAGATAATTCAAGAGCTGACACTAGATTTGTTGCTGCTGTATTGTTCATTCGGATATGCGCTGTGTCTGTGGAATTTATCGCGCCATCTAACTTCCCTGAAAAACCACCTGAAAATTTAACTTTAGAGTCTACTCTTAAGGATCTGGCTGTCTTTAATTTTCAAATTGAAGCTTCATCCCTAGCCAAAGACGTAGCTCGGTTGTTTCAATCTCACCCCCTGCTTCCGGGAGTTATCTTGACGGTAAATGGAGATTTTTTAGGAATGATATCGCGCAGGCGATTTATGGAAAGGATGAGTCGCCCATACGGAGTAGATATATTTGCTTGCAGACCAATTCTGGCTTTGTATCAAATAGCTCAAACCGATACTTTGATTTTACCAGAAGTAGCCTTAATTGTCATGGCTGCTCAGCGAGCCGTGCAGCGGCCGCCGGAACTACTTTACGAGCCGATTGTTGTGCAGTTAGCACCTCAAGTTTACCGACTGTTAGACGTGCATCAAGTATTGGTAGCTTTAGCTCAAATTCACCAACAAGCTACTTGGTATATTAGCGAGCTTTATTACAATTTATCGGTAATACAATCTGAACTAGAAGCAGCTAATTCTCAATTAAAAACAGCTAATTCCGAATTGTATCGCCTTGCTAACTCCGATGGTTTAACTTTGGTAGCAAACCGCCGCTGTTTTAACGAATATTTAGATAAAACATGGCAGAGATTGGGACAAGAAGCAGCAGAAATATCTTTGATTTTATGTGATATTGACTTTTTTAAGAAATACAACGATAGTTACGGACATCAGGCGGGAGATGCTTGTTTGCAACAGGTAGCACAAACAATTGTTGAGGCTGTAAATTACTCAGCAGGCGAAGTTTCGGAAGAGACGCTGGTAGCTCGTTACGGAGGTGAGGAATTTGCGGTAATTTTGCCTCGAACTTCACCAGAGATGGCTGTCTCGATTGCAGAACACATTCGAGTTTGGGTGAAAAAACTGGCAATTGAAAATATTAACTCACCAGTCTCTGCTTGTGTTACGCTGAGTTTGGGAGTAGCGAGTACGGTTCCTCGACCGGAAACTTCAAAAAAAGATTTGATTGCAGCGGCAGACCGTTCGCTTTATCAAGCTAAAGACGCAGGGCGCGATCGGGTAATTTTAGAGGGGATCGAATTAAATAAGTAGAAGAGTTTGAGTTAGTTCAGGAACTTTTAGTTTATGGAATTGCAAGAATGGCAAAAATTGAGTGACGAACAAAGATATGACTACTCAGAGGAATTAGCAGCACATCTGCCTCAGTCAGTAATTTTTAGAGGTTTACGACTTTACTGTTATGGTGACCGCCAACTCTCTGTTGCCCTTTTTGAACATGAAGGAGCTTTATTTTCTCTGATTCCAGGAGGTCCAATCCAACTCGGATACGAAGCCCGCAACTTTTGCCCGACTGACGAGCAAATTGAATCATTTCAGAAGACGGCTGAGGAGTATCAGCTTGATACAGCAGACATCTACTCTTATGTCCAAAGCGTTACTACACCTGCTCGAAAGGTGACAATTTCTCCGATGATTGTAGAAATTAAGCCAACAATGATTGGTTTTGAACCCATCAGCTCGGAAGAACTTAAAATCCAGAATTTATTAAAAGATTATCCAGACTCTCCGGCTGCTAGGATTGTTAATTGCTCTGACTTGAAACCAGATAGTAGCTATGGATTTAAAAGATGTCAAGATAGCTCGATCGCGGCTTGGCAAATTATGCGGAAGACTTACGAAGACATTCAGGCTGGGTTAGCTGCTGGAGGACTGCGTTTGCTAACTTTCGACGAATGGGAGTATGCCTGCGGTGCGGGAAGCACCACTCTATTTCGCTGGGGAGACTTCTGTCCGGGCGATCGCTATCCAGACGATCGCTCTGACTGGAAACTCCACTTGCAGCCCAATCTTTTCGGGCTTCATATCGCGCAAGATCCCTACGATAGGGAGATAATTAACCAAAAACAGATTTTTCGAGGTGGAGATGGTGGATGTACGATTTGTGGTGGATATGGCTTTTTTGTTGGTTGGTTAACTTTAGCAACTGCTTATGGCGAGGCTGATGCACTTTGGTATTCCGCGGAAGACCTGAAAAACATTAGTGGCAATATCATGCGCCGCGTAATTCCATTGCCCTAAGACGAAATCTGCGTTCATCAGCGTTTATCCGCTGTCATCTGCGATAAAAAATCTCGAATCTGTACTGTGGCAATCTTGCCCGAGCTAGAACAAATCCGACGCAACCGAAAATAATATGAGTTGAGAAGTGATCGCCCTTGAACTAAAATTTTCCCAGCAACTCGCTTCTGTCTAAACAGACTCGTACCAAACCCGCTCGGCCGTCCAGTGCCTGTCCGAAGATTCATAAATCCTCAAGCCCTCCAAACCCGCAGTTTCAATCATCGTCTGAATTTCATCCAGGGTAAAAGCCGCTTGTAGAGAATCACTGAACAATTGTTTCTGATGCGAGTTGCAATCTGCCGCATAGAGCTCGACTAAATTATCCCTAATTTCCCGTGTTTCGGGCCGGAGTAAATCCCGCAAAAATATTGCTCCGTTCGGCTTCAAAACCCGCCGGACTTCGCGTAAAAACGGCAGCGGATCGGGCAAATGGTGGATAATGCTGTTGGAAATCACCATGTCAAAACTATTGTCGGGATAAGGCATGGCTTTAGCATCAATTAATTCGAGATTAATTTGCGATCGCACTCGGGCCTTTTCGACATTCTGCGCTCCAACTTTCAGCATATTTGCCGACAAGTCAATACAGGTCAATTTCCATTCCGGCCGCAGTTGAGTGAGGGCGATTGGAATTCGCGCCGTACCCGTACCCGCGTCCAAAACGTTTCCAAAAACCGGCCCCAAAGCAGCCGCACTCTTGGCAAACGCAGCATTAACCTCAGTAAAGTCCATCGAATCGTATTCGATCGCCTCTTCCCAAGAATCCATCACCTCCGGTTCCAAAACTCGCTCCATAAAATTTATCTCGTTATCTGGCATTTCCATATACAAGCCGAGTTTCGCCTGCAAAATCTCGACTAACTCCGGTTCCATATATCTGTAATTGTCGGAGATTTGCAGGCAAATAACTTTCTTGCCTTTGAGACTGTCGGGAAATTTGCTGCGAAGTCGAGCTCCGTGCTTCTTCTCCATCACAAATATGACATCAGCCCAGCCAAGCAAACCTTCAGTGACTCTAATTCTCGCACCTTTTTCGGTTCCAGCCGATCGCGCGCTGTACCCGCTAATTTTCTCGCAGATCTTCTCGGCCGTTAAACTCCGCCACTTATTCTGGCTGCACACAAACAATATCTTGATTTTATCCATCAACCAAAACAGCAAAAATCGATCGTACTTCTATTTTATCTGCGTTCATCTGCGTTCATCCGCCTGCATCTGCGGTTAAAAAATTCGATCGACTTTTTCCCCTTTCGCGCCTTACATATCATAAATACTGTATCTTGTCAAATCGAGCAAAATTTTATTTATAATTCTTAACCCAAAAAATGCGTATTTCGCATAAGAATTTGTAGATATTACATTTGCAAAATTTTAAATTTTACGATTTCAAAGGGTTTCAGCGTCAAAATCAAAAAATTGTTATAGCACCCCTTGAGTATCAGAATCGTATAATAGCTCAAACGGCGCAAATTCGTCAAGTAAATGAGAATGGAATCAATAGTGAAGGGTGGTAATTTTGGGGATTTTCGGAGATTGATTGAACATTTAAAACTAAAAATATTTTATTATTTATTCTACTTATCAAAATTGCTTCTGCTGTCCCGATCGCCCTCAACCGCTCAACAATAGAAATAAGCTCGATCTAACTTTCTCCATCTCTGTTATAATTGAGATTAAACGAAGTCGTTATGAGTTCAAGTAAGCAGCTATGACTGAACAAGCCGTAGAAAACCTAGTAATTATTGGCTCTGGCCCCGCAGGATACACAGCAGCCATCTACGCCGGGAGAGCAAACCTCAAACCCGTAGTTTTTGAAGGCTACCAAACCGGAGGAATTCCCGGCGGTCAACTGATGACCACCACAGAAGTCGAAAACTTCCCCGGCTTTCCCGAAGGCATCACCGGGCCGCAATTGATGGATCGGATGAAAGCTCAAGCAGTGCGCTGGGGTGCCGAGTTATACACAGAAGATGTAACTTACGTTGATTTAACCC
The DNA here is from genome assembly GCF_020738205.1 of Microcoleus sp. PH2017_24_DOB_U_A. Lineage (NCBI taxonomy): Bacteria > Bacillati > Cyanobacteriota > Cyanophyceae > Oscillatoriales > Microcoleaceae > Microcoleus > Microcoleus sp. PH2017_24_DOB_U_A. Next base: position 7,818 of record NZ_JAEQCT010000111.1, on the reverse strand, counting down.
AGCGGCCGTTTACAGTGCGATCGGACGATCGAGAAATCAAAACCCACACGATAGTAATTGCCACAGGTGCGACTGCCAAAAGATTGGGTTTGCCTAGCGAACACGTATTTTGGAGTCACGGGATTTCTGCCTGTGCGATTTGCGACGGCGCCACCCCAATTTTTAAAGGAGTAGATTTAGCTGTCATCGGCGCGGGCGACACCGCAGCGGAAGAATCTATTTATCTGACAAAATACGGCTCTCACGTCCATATGTTGGTGCGGCGCGGTCAGATGCGCGCTAGCAAAGCCATGCAAGACCGAGTGCTGAGCAATCCTAAAATCACCGTGCACTGGAACACCGAAGCTGTGGATGTTTTGGGAGTGCCGGGGAGCAAGATGGATGGGTTGAGAATTAGAAATATTGAGACCGACGCCGAGAGCGATTTGCTGGTGAAGGGTTTGTTTTACGCGATCGGTCACACTCCCAACACTCAGCTTTTCCAAGGTCAGCTAGAACTCGACGAACTAAGCTATATCGCCACGAAACACGGTTCGGTAGAAACCAGCGTCGATGGAGTGTATGCTGTCGGTGACGTACAAGACCACGAGTTTCGTCAAGCCATCACTGCTGCCGGTAGCGGCTGTATGGGGGCGATGCTAGCCGAAAGGTGGCTGTCATCGAACGGCTTGACTCAGGAATTCCATCAAACCAAGGAATCGCAGCAAGCAGCAGCGCCGCCCGCTCCAAAAGTACGCAAAACCAGCGAGAACTTTGATATCAACGACACTCGCCACGAAGGAGGTTTTGCTTTGCGGAAGTTGTTCCACGAGAGCGATCGACTGATTGTGGTCAAATACTCGGCTCCGAGTTGTGGCCCTTGCCACAGTCTCAAACCGATTTTGAGCAAAGTAATAGATGAGTTCGAGGGCAAAATTCACTACGTGGAAATTGACATCGAAGAAGATCCCGAAATTGCTGAAAATGCTGGCGTGATTGGTACGCCGACGATTCAGTATTTTAAAGATAAAGCTTTGGTGACTGAGCTTAAGGGAGTTAAGCCGAAAAGCCAGTACCGCGAGTTAATTGCCAGCAATTTGTAAGCTCGTGTCGGCAGAGGATGACTGCGATCGGATTGGTTGCTAGTGAGAATTTCAGTCTCCCCCACAGAAGGACTTGCATTCCTCACTACGAACGGCGGACTTGCATTCCTCACTACCAGCCTGGTCGATGTTTGATAAAATTATGACTGGCGCCGATCGAGCAGATTGTTGAGCAAAATCTACCCAGCAACCGAGTCGATCGAACTGCGTCGGTCTGTCCGGAACAAGTACGACCGCTAAACTTTGCCGATCGCGTCCGGAACCTCCAGGATTGGAAGATTTGAAACCATAACTGTCCCGTTGCAAGTGCAGCACAAAGGCACGCCGAACTAACCAATCCCAAGGCGATCGCATACCGGAACTCGAAAGCCTACATAATTAGACTTGAATTGCCAAAATCGAAAAATACCCTGAAACGATCTGCGTTTATCTGTCTTTATCTGTCTGACATCTGCGGTTTCGGGAACGATCGAAGACTTATGCAATTCAAGTCTATTCAAAAAAAACAATATAAAGCCCTCCTAGAAAGACGGGGCTTCTACCCATTTTTCTGATGACACAAACTAACTTGAATCTCCAGCCCGACTACTGGAATAAGATTTGGCAAGAAGAAGGCCGCGGAACTTGGCGTCGATATCCCGGATGTTTCGGCAGAGTTTGTTGGGCCGTCGGACACGGGCTGGAAGTTTTAGAACTCGGATGCGGTGCAGGTGTCCTGGCTTCTCAGTTGTTAGAGTTTGGCAATTCAGTAACTGGGTTAGATATTTCCGAAGCTGCGATCGCCCAACTTCCCAAACACATCCCAGGCGTAGTCTCAACTTTACCCGAAATTCCTTTTCCCGATCACAGCTTTGATGTTGTAGTAGCAACAGAAGTTTTGGAACATATCGACGACGATCGAGCGTGCGTGATAGAAATAGTTAGGGTGTTGCGATCGGGCGGCAGAGCTTTTTTTGCCGTACCCAACAATTGCCTCGGCCCTGATGAAGAACCAGAGCACGTTCGCAAGTACACTCCAGAAACCCTAATGGATTTACTCTTACCTTACGGCGACGTTTTTACCGAAACATTTATTGATGAGTTTAGTGTTGGCAGAGATTTTATTGCTCTACCAAGCATTTTAGCCGCACTCTACCTTCCCAGCGACAACTAACTTGTTTGAGTTGCAAGATATCAGGATAAAAAATGAGCATTAGGGCAGCACTCGGACAAAAACCATTTTTATCTTTTTGTGCGATCGTCAAAAATGAAAGCGAGAATTTAGCGCGCTGTTTGGCTAGCGTTCAACCCTACGTTGATGAAATAATTGTAGTCGATACGGGTTCTCAGGACGGTACGCCGGAAATTGCCACTCAGTACGGAGCAAAAGTGGGATATTTTGAGTGGTGCGACGATTTTGCGGCGGCGCGGAATTATGCTTTATCTTTAGTGACGGGTGAGTGGATTTTAGTGCTGGATGCAGATGAGGAGTTAGTTGTCACATCAGTAGATTTTAGAGAAACCCTCAAATCGCAGCCCGAAGCGCTGGCTTATTCAATAATTAGAACAGAAGTCGAGCCACAAGCAGGAATGACTCCGCTACACATGACTCGTTTATTTCGCAATCTCCCAGAAATTAGATATGTCGGTCGCTTTCACGAGCAAATCCAGTATCAAAACCGCAGTTTTAGCGACAGTGAAGTCAGCAGTTTAGATAGTGTCAGAGTATTGCATCACGCTAACAGCCACCAACAAGTCGCCGCCAAAGTTGTCAACCGCAATATTCCCATCTTAGAGCTGGCCCGACAAGAAGAAGGGCTTAGTCTCATGCTATTGTACTCCCTAGCTGGGATGTACGGCTCAGCGGGCGAGGACGAGAAAGCGCGAGACTGCTGGGAGGAAGCATTAGAAAGATTGTTTCCGCATTTGATAGACGGCAACCCTCCAGAAGAATTTGGTTTCATTCCCTCCTTAGTTTTTACTTTAGCAGGGCGATCGCTCCAAAATCGAGACTATGAAACAACCATGTTACTGTGTCAGCGAGGTCTGGAATGGTGTCCCAACTATCCTCCCCTAAATTATATAGCTGGCATGACATTAATTAATCTAGGATTTCCGTTAGGTGCCGTTGCTTACTTTGAGAATTGCCTGAAACTGGGTAAAGATAACAGCTACTATACAAGAGAGCCTTTCGAGCCAAGTTTCACCACCACCGACCCGGCTTGCTGTTTGGGTCTAGCTTATACTAACCTGAAGCGCTGGTCGGATGCAGTATCGGCATTTGAACTAGCGCTGACTTTCGATGAAAACTGCACAGCAGCCCAGGAAAATTTAGCAAAAATCCGACAAAGCTTCAATCAGTAAACGGCGAAACATGACACTAAACAAAGTTCAATTACCGCGATTTCTCAACATTGCCTCACCGTCAAGCCTGTCAATGAAAATGATGTGGGCGGGTTTGGCAATAACTGCCTTATTTATCATAGTAGCAACCTTATCTCCCGTCATGCAAGGTTGGGGATGGCTGCAAAATCCTACCGATGCTTTGATTAACCCGATTCACGAACCGCCGTCGGCGAATTATTGGTTCGGTACCAGCCGCAGCGGCTACGATGTTTTTTCGCGCACGCTGTTTGCTTCGCGGGCGGCTTGGCAAGTGGTGATTTTAGCCACAGCGTTGAGTTTGTTTATCGGCGTGCCGCTGGGTTTGGTTAGCGGTTATTTGGGTGGCAAGCTCGATCGCGTGCTGTTATTTTTAATGGATACAATTTATACGTTGCCGGGATTGCTGCTTTCGTTAACTTTAGCATTTGTCGTGGGAAAAGGAGTATTGAATGCTGCGATCGCCCTGAGCATTTCCTACATCCCTCAATACTACCGCGTCGTCAGGAATCACACCGCCAGCGTCAAAACCGAATTATTTGTCGAAGCCGCCCGCGCCATGGGTGCAGACACTTGGACAGTGTTGTCGCGCTACCTGTTTCTCAACGTAATTCAGAGCGTACCGGTGCTGTTCGCGCTCAACGCCGCCGATGCAATTCTAACATTAGGAGGCTTAGGATTTCTCGGTTTGGGACTTCCCGAAGAAACTCCGGAATGGGGACACGATTTGCGTTTAGCTTTAGATGCGCTACCTACGGGCATTTGGTGGACGGCTTTGTTTCCCGGTTTGGCAATGACTTTAATGGTTGTTGGGCTGTCTTTGGTGGGAGAAGGATTGAACGAATTTGTCAATCCCCGGCTGCGGAACCAGCAGTAATAGGAAAGATTGGTTCGTAGTGAGGACTTCAGTCCTTTCTTCTCTTATAATTATAGTCCTACAAAAAGGTTCGTAGTGAGGACTTCAGTCCTTTCTTCTCTTATAATTATAGTCCTAAAAAAGGTTCGTAGTGAGGACTTCAGTCCTTTCTTCTCTTATAATTATAGTCCTAAAAAAGGTTCGTAGTGAGGACTTTAGTCCTTGCCTTTCTCAATACTCTAGTCTAAAAAGGTTTGATCGTTCGGACTTGGGTCCTTTCTTTTCCGAGGACTAAAGTCCTGACTACGAACTGTTTGACAAGCAAACGCAAAAGATGAAATACCAAACATTTCTCGAACACATATCCGAGTTGTACAATAACTGGGGGACACCGCAAGCCGAACCAAAATCCAGTCAATTTCAGCAAATAATCAACTCTCTGCAAACCACAACGACAGCCAATGCAATGCAGTTGCTAAATTTTGCTGTCGAATGTATGTCTCCCGAAGAAATCTACTGCGAAATCGGCTGCTTTCAAGGCGGCAGCTTAATCGGTACGCTGCTAAATCATTCACAAATAACCGCTTGTGTCGTTGATGACTTTTCGGAATTTGATACTTTTGGCGACAGCAGCGATAATTTAGGAGAAAACCTAGCCAACTTTAATATATCGGAACAAGTTTTCTTTTGCAATCAAAATTTTGAGGAATTTTTCTGGGATTTGCGGGAAATGCAATCTGCCGATCGCATTGGTGTATTGTTTTATGATGCCGCTCACGATTATCGATCGCACTTACTAGCTTTACTTTTATCCAAACCTTTTTTAGCAGACTCGGCACTGATTGTTGTCAGCAATAGCAATTGGGAGACTCCGCGTCAAGCCAACTGGGATTTTATCGCCGCCCACCCTCAATGCCAACTGCTATTTGATTTTTCTGCACCTGAATTTAGCGATGCTTGGAATGGCTTGCAGGTTTTTAGTTGGGATGTCGTCAATACATCCGGCAATTACGAGTGGTCAACTTTTCAGCAATTGGGCAGTCAGGCTGCGATTCAATCAATTTACGATTTGCAGCAATCCGATCGAAAAAAAATCACCGCAGAGCTGTACAGTCAAGCTTTAAACCTGCACCAAGCCGGAAAATTTATAGCAGCAGAGGAGAAGTACAAGCAGGTTTTGCAGTACGATCCAAATCAAGTAGATGCTTGGCAAAACCTCGGTACACTTTATTATGCCACAGAGCGGTATCGAGAAGCGCAAGATCTGCTGAGCGAATGTTTGGCGGTGGATTCCTCCGTAGCTGGCGCTCATTACAGCTTGGGCTTGGTGTTGGAAAAAACCGGGGATGTTATCGGTGCCGTAAGAGCTTATCGAGAGGCGATCGCCCTCGAACCCAACTGCATTGATGCTTATAATAATTTAGGCAATATTTTAGGACAAATCGGCGATGTCGATCGAGCTGAGTCAATTTACCGTCAAGCGATCGCACTTAATCCCGCTCATTTTGGCAGCTATCTGAATCTGGGAAACTTGCTACTGTCGAAAACAGAAGTCGATCGCGCGATCGAGCTTTACGAAACTGCCCTGCAATTGCAGCCCGATGCTGCTGAAGTTGTCGCCAATCTCGACTTTGCCCGCCGTCTCAAAAATGACCCAATTCAAGCATACCTTTATTTTGGCAACGATTGCTATGGGCGCGGTGAATATCAACAAGCCGTTATCGAGTACAGGAAATTTTTAGAAGTTCAAACAGGCGACCTTCAATTATACTTAAATTTGGCTGAGTGTTACCAACATTTAGAGGAATATGCAGCCGCCATTCAAGTTTGCCGGGAGGCGATCGAGCTTTATCCAGCAGACGCCAGTCTTTACCGCAATTTAGTCTTGGCTTTGGTAGCATCCGGGAGAACTTCAGAAGCGATCGCAATTGCGACCGATGCGTCGAGTTTATTTCCCGAAGACAGCTTTTTTAATCCGGGACAGTATTTAATTCTGCCGGTGATTTATCAAAGTGTAGAGGAAATAGCTGTTTATCGCGATCGGTTCGAGACGGGAATCAAACTGTTAATCCAACAAACCAACCTCGATACAGATGCAGGCCAACAAAAAGCCTTAACAATTATCAGTCAGCACACCAACTTCTTTCTAGCTTACCAAGGCGGCAACGACTTAGATATCCAGAAACAGTACGGGCAATTTGTTCGCAAAGTCATGGCTGCTAACTACCCGCAGTGGGTAAAGGATTTACCGCTACCTCCCCCCAGCAAAACCGGAAAAATTCGCATCGGCTACATATCTGGTTGCTTGTGGGGACATACAGTCGGCAAATTAACCCTCGGCTGGCTGCAACACAGCAGCAGCGAATTTGAAGTATATTGCTATCAAATTACTGAGACGCAAGACAAATTTACTCAACAGTTCCGATTTTACAGCGATACTTTCCACTACATCCCCGGCAACTTAGAATTAATCTGCCAACAAATTATTGCTGACCAATTACACGTACTGGTTTTCCTCGATATTGGGCTGCAACCGCAAATGACTCAACTTGCAGCCTTGCGCCTTGCTCCCATTCAGTGTACCTCCTGGGCGCATCCGGTGACTTCAGGATTGCCCACCGTCGATTACTTCCTCTCCAGCGACTTGATGGAACCGGAAAATGCTGTTTTGCACTATTCAGAAAAATTAATTCGCTTGCCGAATATTGGCATTTCTTACCCGCAGCCCACGATTCCTAGCACAACGGCCACTCGTGCAAATTTTTGCCTGCGGGAGGGGGCTGTTGTTTATCTCTGCTGTCAAACTCTCTGCAAATACCTGCCGCAGCACGACTACATATTCGCGGAAATTGCCCGACAGGTTCCTCAAGCTCAGTTTGCCTTTATATCACGTCCGAATGTTGATATTGGTAAACTGTTTCAGCAGCGCCTCCAGCGGACTTTTGCTAAGTACGGTTTGGATAGCGGTGATTTTTGCGCTATTTTACCTAAAATGGATGAGAAAGCTTATTGGAATCTTCAACTTTTGTCTGATGTTTTTCTGGACAGTTTCGGTTGGTCTGGAGGTCACACGACTTTGGAAGCGATCGCGTGCAATTTACCTGTTGTCACTTGTCCGGGAGAATTTATGCGGGGCCGCCATTCCTCTGGGATTTTGCAAATGCTGGGAGTGACCGAAACAGTTGCTCAAACCGCAGCAGAATACGTAAAAATAGCTGTGAGGCTGGGCTTAGAATCGGAATGGAGGCAGAGTATTGCCGATCGAATTTTGCAAAGACAAGGGCGTCTGTACGGCGATAAAACTTGCGTCGCAGCCCTTGAAGCTTTTTATTATCGTGCAGTTGAGTCAGTTTAATTATTCGATCGCGGTTGTCGGAGGTTTGGAGTCGCCAAGCGGTGATTGAGTGCCCAACAGGAGTGGCTGACGGTGTTACGCTGCACAACCCTGGACAAACAGGGCATACGCGATAGCAATACTCTCACTATTGATAGAGAGAGCAAAGGAGCCGTCCCTCAAAG
>NZ_JAEQCT010000203.1:0-1231 GCF_020738205.1 Microcoleus sp. PH2017_24_DOB_U_A | reverse complement strand
ACCTCTGCCTAAAGGCGAGAGGATTCTTGCTTCAGTGGGATTCCGACGAATTTACCCTCGGCAAGCATCTTGACCGTATGCCCTACGGCTGCAAGTCCTCTAATTAGAACTACTTGAGCTGCTGCAACATCTCTATCGGTTGTATAACCGCAATTTGAGCAAGTATGAGTACGCTCAGCAAGCTCTTTTTTGCCTGTTGCGACACCGCAATTTGGACAAATCTGACTGGTTTTCTTAGCATTCACTTTTTGGAAGTACACCCCGCGTTTCCAACAGGTTTGTTCCAAAATAGTGAAAAATTGACCCCATCCAGCGTCTAAGCAGTGCTTGCCCAGCATCCCTCTGGATAGTCCAACTAAATTTAAGTCCTCAACAAATACCATCCCCACATCATTGCAAATTTGATGAGAGATTTTGCGATGCCAATCTTTTCGACAATTAGCAACGTATTCGTGCAAAAGAGCAACTTTTTTTTGAGCTTTGCGCCAATTATTTGAGCCACTGCGCTTTTTACTCACACGTTTTTGCAGCAATTTCAGCTTGCGTTCTGCGTCTATAAAAAACCTTGGCCGCTTGACTAAAAGACTATTAGAAGTTGCTATGAAATTAGTAACGGTCAGCATTAGATACCAGCCGGATGCACGATTTACTACCCGTGCCTGCTTAATAATTCCACCATCGGGAATCGCTCGGGATTGCCAAAATCTTACCCAGCCAATTACAGGCAGTTTGACACTACTATTTTGAATGGGGTTTAAACTTAGTTGTGGAAACACAAAAGACCTCATGGTTCCCCTTTTTTTGAATCGGGGAAATCCGTGGTTTTGTTCCCACATACTTACAAATGCCTTTTCTAGTCGGCGCAGCACTTGTTGTAAAGCTTGAGCATTGATACGTTGTAATGCAGGGCTGGTTTTCCTGTATGCAGTTAAGGCTTTACATTGAGTTGAGTAAGTTGGTCTGGGTGTGTCAGCTCTGATGATGAATTCCGAGCGCAGGGAACAAGCGTCAATCCGACATTTTCGGGAATTATACCAATCTTTACGTTCTTGCAGGGCATAATTATATACCTTGCGACATTGTTCCAACCAATCCTCAAATATTGCTACTTGTGTTTTTGTGGGTTTCAATTTGAATTCATAAGTCAGATTGAACACTTGCATCACCTCCTTGTTTGATTTTACCCAATTTCTACAAAATGGCAACAGGATTTCTAGAATAAAGTAGTCCT
>NZ_JAEQCT010000110.1:0-49889 GCF_020738205.1 Microcoleus sp. PH2017_24_DOB_U_A | reverse complement strand
AATCTCCGGCGACATAGCTACAAGCTGGAAAGCACTCGTAGGTGTCGTGACCTTACTAACGTAGCCTAGTTAAAGACTTAGACTGGCTATCTCGTCCACCTTTGTCCAGTGTTTAGCGGATAGCGAACTGTTATAAAAACTTTTGGCTATTATATCATTTCTACTGGGTCTCAAGTGTAAAGGTGAACGGGAGGGCGATCGATCGCAATTAAACTCGATCGCCAACGCCCCTAAGTAGGGAGCCAGAGGCGATCGGCATAGGGCCCGACCTCTGTCCAAGGGCGATCGCGCTCTAACTCTTGACTCGCTTCTACCAGCCATCAGGGCTCTTCTATAGTGCATCCCCTCTCACTTCTAGCTTGCTTAATCCTTTCTCGTCCCTCCTCAGAGGCTTTGAGGGTCGTCGAGGCTTTGAGGGCCGTCACTGTATAATTTACTTATTTATTTGTCAATGTCAGTTTTCGATCGGTTTAGCGATCGCCAACTGAGTTTGTCAAGACGCGAGCAACCAAGAGACAATGATAAGGACTACAACGGGAGCATCCCTATTTCGTAAAAACCGTTCGTTTTTTGTGCTTGAGTGCGATCGTCCCCCACAGCTAAGCCTGTATATGCCAAATTGGCTCTATATTTCCAGGGATCGAGATGTTCGCACTCCAGTCAAAGAAAGCCACTCCTTTTTTAACTAAAAAATTACCCATTAAATAATGACAAAGGATAGCAACCAAATGAGAGATAACATGGATGACATTCCGTCGGGTGGGATAGGCATAAAAGTCCTTGGCAAAATAGCCGATCAGCTAAGCTATACCCGTACTTATGACAGTCGAAACTGTTTGTTCCTGATGAAACATTATCAGCCCCAAGACAGCACTCAAGCTAGTGGTGTTAAGCGACCGATCGATGTTTTAAATAAATGGTTTCAAAAACAACGAGATACCGAATCCGAGGTCAGTTCAAACCAGCCACTTCAAAAAATCAGCCTTACAAGTAATTCTGATATCAAGGCGGTTGCTAAAGTTTTATCTTGGGTCGATCAATTAGAGCATCTACAGATTCCAGAAGCAGTTTTTCACCAATGGAAACTTGCAACAATCGAAGGATTTACAAATGCTGTTCGCCATGCTCATAAAGACCTGCCATTAGCAACTCCAATCGAGTTGGAAATAACAGTATTTCCAGAACGCCTAGAAATCAAAATTTGGGATTGTGGGAAGCCCTTTGACTTGGAAGCAAAACTGCAAGGAGAATTGGCAGAAACAAGTCCGTTTACCTGGAACGAGCTGGGATTTACCCTTCGCTAACATGACTGTACGCACGGGTGACCACAAACCGGGTTTTTTACGAAAAGATGCCTTTTAACCTGCATATTAAGGAAAAAACGCGGTTTCTTTGGTCTATTCCTAAGTCCTAAATTTACCATGAAAAAAGTTTTTTGTCATGACTGCTAATGCAAATGGGGAGACTGCTTCAGCATTGTTTGAATAATTCTAGCTCGATACAGTTGAGTTGACATTTTTAGTCCGAGGGACGAAGCAGTCGCAGTATTTATTTTTCACAGCTTTTTATGTCCAAAATAGTCTTAAATCAAGCGTATTAGTGTATCTGTGAATAAACATTGTCTTATAAATATATGTCGGTACAAATTTGATTAAATTCGCAATTACTAAATTGCAGAGATGGGTTCGCAGACATCCATCAAACCCACAAACAATCTCATAAACTCGCCCTCTCTTTGCCATGATTTACATCAACATCCTACTACGAATTAGCGGTACATTTTTATTTAAGTCCACGCAGCTATATACACAACCCGAAAACCGAGGACGTTAAAGTCGATGTCCGGCGCATCGTAGTAGCGAAAAGCAGAGCGGCAGAGCCACGGACTGAGGAACCACGAACCCCCGCGCAGCATTCGAGCTTGGTAATCCTCATTGGTATTGACCAATAAATCAATACTGTTTTGATAAGGACGATCGTGTCTTGAAATGAAAAGCTTTACACTGTAGGAGTTCCAGCATATCTTGGCATACCTCATCTTTCTGAGAAAGGCTATATACATACAATTCTGAGCGCCGCAATTATCTGTCGATCGTTAAATATTTCCAGCCTGTACTACCTCAACATAGCACTCAAGCTGGTCGTTAGAAGCGATCGAGCGATGTGTTCGGGATTATGGTTACAGGTTCGATCGCAATTCGCGATCGGAAAACTGGGCGGTTGAAACCGCGTCGATACAAACAAAACCCATTCCAAGCGGGTTGAAGTTGAAGAAAACCCGGCGGTTGAAACCGCGTCGATACAAACAAAACCCACTGCAAGCGGGTTGAAGTTGAAGAAAACCGCCGTCCGATCTTATTTTGTCAAAAACCGATTTTCCCACGTCCCATCGGGCAGCCAGATGCCTCCTAGGGTACGAACGCGATCGGGTACCATGCAGTATGTCCAAGCTGTGCCTAAGGGTTTGAGGTGTCGATCGCAAATTTCGATTTCCTGCCGCTGATATTCGTTTTCCGTCGGTTCCCGCTGCGGGTGATAGTCTTCCAGTCTGTCTAAATCGTCCAAAATAGCGGAATTTGCGAAACACAGCAGAAAACCATAGACAGTGCCCTCTCCGGCCACCATCGCAGGATAGCCGATCGGCAGTGCAAAAAGTTGGCCGCGGGCGATCGCGGGCAAAGCATCCACAACCTTTCCCTCGCAGTAGCGCAGATAGTTGCACTCCCCCGGTTTGAGAGTGCCGTAGACAAAGACTTTCATCGGGTAGGGCCTAATCGCTAGTTTTTGCTATATTAGATGCCTAAGCTAATAGTTTAAGTCTCGCGGGCGATCGCGACCGCAATCTTGATAAATTTCGTTGTTTACCCTTTCTTATAATTCATGACTCTAGCAGTTAGTTTTATTGCTTTTGGACTTCAGCCCTTGTACCTGAGCTCTTTTTTGCCCGACTTACCCCTAGACGGCTTGTTTTCCACTCAAGGGATCATGGTGATGCTGCTAGCCGCCTATGCGGGGGCGATGTGGATGTTTCTCACCAGTGCTCCGAAGGTACACACGGTGATGGTATCGGATCTCGCACAGGCGAGGGAGTTCTATGAAGGTATGCTAAGCCTCCCTGTAGCAGAAGTGCCACTGCATTACTACTACAATTACGAACAAACCTTGGGGACAACGGGTATCGACCCCCTGTATTTGTCGCCCAATGTCGGGAGGGGAACGAGCTCTCAAACGATGGGGAGTCCCGAGGGTTTGTGGTATCAGTTGATGAAAAATACTCAACTGCACATTATTAGCGGGGCTGGCGCAGGCGAAAAAAATCGCGAACGTCATGTTTGTTTCGATCGCGATTGTTTGGATCAGCTATTAATGAGAGTACAAACTCGCGGGATTAGTTATAAAATTCGCCGGGAAAAGCCGCTTAATTTTTTGGTTAAGGATTATGATGGGCGCGTGATTGAAATGGCTGAGGTTAGTAATTAGATCGGAGTAGGCGGTTGAAACTCGGCGGTTGAAACTCGGCGGTTGAAACCGCGTCTATACAAACGATGTCCGCCTCCGCGGACTGAAGATAATAACGTAAATTTAACGGCCTGTCTTCAACCCGCGGAGGGGCGTGAGTGTCTGTGTAGCCGCGGTTTCCAACCGCCCGGTTTTCTGCGTTTATGCTTTGTCAATTAATCTTAGCTTCAACATTGGATTTTTCCGCTGTCGCCGCTGCTTTAATCTCTGCAACTGTCTTGCGGCTGAAGAGTTGGAAATACGAAGAAACAAAGAATTCTTTAACTGGGAAAACGATCAAAGTCAAAGGATTAATCGTCACGATGATGTTACGGACATCGGCTTTAGCTTGTTTGACAATTTGCTGCGCTACCCAGTCAGGAGACATAATGCCGATCGGGTTTAAGTTGCTTTTGAACGGCCCTAAAATCAGTTTGCGGACGATACAGGGCGCATCCAGCCGTCGCAGAGTGACTAAATCTCCCAGGGCACGCTTGCTGAGTTCGTACAGGGGACTGACAGCGGGAATCACTTCGGCTTCGGAAGTGTTGATCCAAACTTCTTTGCAAGCTATATTTTCATTAGTGCGAACTGTTAAGAAAAACAGTTCCATCAGCCGCCATGCCGAAAAAGTGTTAATTTCGTAGGAATTTGCGATCGCCTCTCCGGTTCTTTCTTTCTGTAAATTAATCCCGTGATTGATGACGAGAATATCAATTTTTTCTAACAATTTAGCTAAATCAGCCTCTTCGCCAGCCTGCCAAGTTACGGTTTTTACAGGCAAAATCTCGCCGTCTACATTCACAGTAATTTCCTCATTTCCAGAGGAGAGGGCGATAACTTTTGCACCAGCTTTGTGCAGGTGTTTCAGAAGCAAACGCCCCAATGTTCCTGATGCGCCGGTGACGGCGACAGTTTTGCCTTTGAGAGAAAGTGCTGTACCCATAAGTTTATCTATTAAGGTGAAAGTACCGCAATAGTAAGCATTTTGATTGTCGAAATGATGCTTCCAGTGGTAAGGTTTATTCACAAACCATTTACCGGGGATAGTTTGGAAGTTTCCCGGTTGGTGGGTGATGTCGGTTAACTCGTCTGCGCCTTTGATTCCGATCGCGCGGGCGATCGCACTCAACAAAAAGCTTAAAGTATAAATACAACCCGCTGCTGCGCCCCAGTGATATTGCGGCAACGCAAAATAAGCTAAAACCCACAGCAACAAGCCCAAAACCATCATCGCCGCAGCTTCGGGCACATCGTGACGCCAGTGCGCTTGCTTGTAAATTGTCTCGCTGACGGGCGTCAAATTCGGGCGAAAAACCCGGTGATGCCAATTGTGCAGCTTTTGCAGTGGCGGCACATAATGAGACGCGACGTGATAAAAGTCTCGGATGATTTCTGCCCAAAAGACAGAAGCTATTGCTACAGCGCCGACTATCCAGTAATTTACCATGCTCGCACCAGTTTGAAATTTGAGATATTAGATGATTGTCTGCTTTGAAAGATAGCTCAAAATGGCTTTTCTCGCTAGTCTGGCAATTGACTCAGGCGTTTTAAAATCTGCAAAACGCGGTACAATTCATTGCCGGGATTGGAAACAACAAATTCAGGCGATCGGGCATACTGCAAAGTTTCGCCTCTGACTAACTTGACAAAAGAGAAGTTAGCACCTGTGGAAATCATCCCAAAAGTAGGAGTTTCTGGATTCGGATCTGCCAGCATATATGTCAGGAGTTGGGAAAGTGCTTCGTCTGTTGAGAAAGCAAGTTGTTTGGATTCAATTACTGTCACCCATAGGTTTGCTTTCATAATTAAGATATCTATTCTACCTTCGATGATTCTGCCTTCGTCTTCTTCTTGAATGGCGATCGACTTTTCGGCTTTGACTTGAAAAGGAGACTCAAAGAGACCGGCAATAAACAAAATCGGGCTGATGATTGTTAGCTTGACTGCATTCTCCAACACAGGCGGGGTGTCTACTAAGTTAAAGTATATGTCTTGAACGCGATCGAGCAATTGTTTCTCCGAGTCTGTTACTTCGGGCAAGTTTTCTTGCCATTCTCGGAAAAACTCTTGATTCCGCACTCGCTGTAAACCGAAGTTGTCGATTAAATAGCGGAGGTTGATATCTCTTGCTTGTAGTTTTTGCATGATGATTGATAAAAGTTTTTATGGTTATTCATAAGTTTAGCACGATCGGGATTTTGAACCGCAGATAAAGGCAGATTAACGCGGATGTAGGCGAAGCCTTCCCGAAGGGTACGCAGATGAGATACAAGGTGTGTTTATTGGGATTTGCGATCGCCCTTTTCCTGTTTTTGGGCTGCTTGCATTTCCAGTAATTGCGGTACGGTGACAAAACGGTATCCCTGCTGTTTGAGTTTGGGAATAATTGCAGATACGGCCTCGACTGTTTGCTGGCGATCGCCACCACCGTCATGCAACAATACGATCGCCCCTGATGTCGCTTGAGACAGCACAGTACGGGCTATAGCAGCCGCCGGAGGTTGCGAAAAGTCCTTAGGATCGATCGACCACATCACCACCACATAATTTTTCTTTTTGGCGTAATCCGCAAAACCGTTATTTAAGCGCCCACCGGGAGGACGAAACAACAAACTTTTCGCCCCAGTCGATCGATAAATGTGCACTCCTGTATTATCAATTTCATCCGATGCTATTTTTTCCGTGACATTGTGATAAAAGTGATGCCAAGTATGATTGCCGATCGCATTTCCGGCCTTTACTACTTGTTTGGCAATTTCGGGATACTCTCGCAAATTTGCACCCAAGCAGAAAAACGTAGCTACCGCGTTATGTTTCTGCAATATTTTTAATATTTTCAAAGTTTCCGCAGTTGGGCCATCATCAAAAGTCAGGGCAATAACTTTTGAGTCGCTGATACTTGCTTGGTAAACAATTTGTCCGCGAAATTGCGCCGGTGGTGCGAATACTAAAGGTTCTACGACAGGTTTCGGAGACGGAGTTGCGGCGGGAGAAGGAAGTATTTGGGGTTTGGGCGGTTTGAGGAGGTTGGGCGGGGGATTGCCAAAAGGGGGGATTTGGGCTAACGAATTTGAATTCGCAGTTTTTAGGCGATCGGGAAATAGCAAAATTACAGAGATAAAACTGATAATTATAGCGATTTTAAACCACAATTTCTTAGTAAATCTGGTATTCATTGACTGTACTATTTGCGATCGACGCTCTAATTATCGCTTACAGCTTTACCTAAAATTAGTTAAAATCTAAGATACCGACACATCATAATAGGAGAAAAGCCATGATTGCTCCGGCAAATCTCAGCCGCATTACGATCCCCCCTTTGGAAAATGGCGATTTGCTTACCCGTGCCGAATTCGAGCGGCGCTACACAGCCATGCCAGCACTCAAAAAAGCAGAATTGATTGAAGGAATTGTTTATATGGCTTCACCCTTACGCTTTGAACCCCACGCCGAACCCCATGCCGATTTAATGGGCTGGCTGTGGACTTACAAAATTGCTACTCCAGGCGTGCGTCTGGGCGATAATCCCACTGTGCGCCTCGATGTAGATAACGAACCCCAACCCGATGCTGTACTGCTAATTGATGCTCAACGCGGCGGCCAAACTTGCCTTAGCGATGACGGATATATCGAAGGCGCACCCGAATTTGTTGCCGAAATTTCTGCAAGTACCGCTACGATCGATCTGCGCGACAAAAAGCGAGTTTACCGCCGCAATGGAGTCAAAGAATATCTGGTTTGGCAAGTAATGAATCGCCGGATTGATTGGTTTTCATTGCAGGAAGAAGAATATATTTCTCTGCTCCCAGATGCAGCAGGAATTATCCGCAGCCACGTTTTTCCGGGGTTGTGGCTGGCAGTTTCAGCACTCTTGGACGGGGATATGCCAAGTGCGATGGCAACTCTTCAAGCCGGATTAAACAGTGACGCACATCAAGAGTTTGTCCAACAGTTAGCCACATTCCCAAATCCTGCTTAAATATCCCTCAATCTCTTAGTCTGCGGAGGCAGACTTCGTTTGTAGAGTCGCGGTTTCAACCGCCGAGCAATCAAGCCGATAATCAACCCCCATTTGATATTATTTCCTAAAACCGACAAGTTTGCCGTGCCCTTTCATCCTCCGGTTCTTGCCAGCCAAAAGAAAAATGGCTCACCGCATTAATTTGGGGCGTTGCAGCACGAATTGCCCGCATTTGAATCTCCAAAGACGGACGATTTTTTAGAGATTTTCCCCAATCTCCGGCAATAGCAGGAATGATTTTTGCTCCCGGAGGCGCTAAACTCAACGTCCGCTGCACCTGCGGCACAATACAGCTTACATTCCCACAATTGCCGTAAGACATCGCGTGGAATTCCACCCCAGCCGGAAACCTGTCCCAAGGCTGCAATCTCGAATCAAATCCCCCTTGATTTATCTTTTCATTTCCATTAGGAAAAAACACCGCTCCTACAGGAATCCCCATTCTTTGAGCTGGTTGAGTCGCCATCCCAAAAAAATCTAAAATTCCTTGAACTGCGTGAGCAACGCTTAGTTGCCAGAGGTCTTTTTGCAGAATGCCGGTATCGGGAAGCGGCCGTGTTGGTGTCGGTTTTGGTGTGGGAGTTGCAGGGTTTGGCGATTTGGTAGCGGGAGTTATTGAAGCTGCTTTTGATGTGGCATTTCCCCTTCTAGAAGCTGGAGTTGCTACTGGAATGGCTCGCGGAATTCGCCCCTGCCAAAGAGGTTCTTGCTCGGTTGGATACTGTTTGACTACGGCTTGAACGTCATTAGTATTGATAAATCCTTTAGTCAAATATCGCTGAATTAAGTCTCGTCCTTGCTGATTGTTAGCCCGCTGCAAAAGCATTTGCTGCGATGCTGAACCGTAAATCCACAAGTCTTGAACTTTGGTAGCAACTGAGGCAGGCCCGACGCCCCGCACATAACGAATGTAGTCGAATAACATTCCTTGTGGCCTGCGCTTGACTATTTGATTTACTAACAAACTATAGTCTTGCTTTGCTTGCGGATTGTAGGGATCGACAAAGGCGTGGGTGGCATGACTTTCTCCGGTTTGGTCGTCTAAACCTGCGTCTTGAATTACTGTTAAACTTGTCTGATTTTTGCCGTTGAGGGCGAGGGTTTGCTGTCTGTCGGAACGCTGAGCATAGGTATAGCCAAAGTTCATGGTAAATAACCAGGCGTATACTTTTAATCCTCGCTGTTTGCCTTTGGCGATCGCCTTTTCCAACAAATCATACTTTTCGTAGCCGCGATTTCGCAAAACCGAAGGCCAAGCAGTTGGATTATCTGCGGCTGGGAGGAGCACTTGACCGTCGTAAAACACTTCGACGTAGACTTGATTGTAGCCTTTGTTGACAACTTTGTCTAATACGCGATCGATCTCTCCGGGCCTGACATCGCAGGGATATAAACGCAACCAAACTGCTTGGGTTTCGGGCCAAGTTTTTTGGCGGCATTCTGCGATTTCCCGTGCGTGTTTGCTCAAGACGGCAAAATATGCTTGCTGGGATTCCGGTTTTCCTGACAGGGCGGCGCGGCGCAAGTCTTCTTTTTGATTGACTTGCTCTTTGGATAATTGACAATAGGCTGATGTTTCGGCAAAAGCTGGTTGATTTTCGATAAATGGCAAAACAAGCTGGCTGATGAAGCTACTGGTTAAAACAGCAGTTACCGCACTTAAACAGCGTCGCTGGGATTGAAAGTTGGCGATGCGAGTTGGTGCAATTTTCATGGGATAATTGAATCTGGTTTTTTAGTTGAAATTGGGTGGCGATCGCATTTTTGGCGATCGCGCAGACGCACAGCTACAAATTTTCTACTTTTTTTTAGGTTTACCCCGTCCAACAACAGGTGCAAGCCCCCCAATCGAGTTGTGGAGAACCCTAATCTTAGATCAAAGTTAAATTTCCCAGACTAATCTGTGGAGTCAGTCAATCTCAAATCTAAAATGGACTGACCTAGTTATGGCACAAGTCGATCGCACAATGCAAATGTCAATGGCGGCTAACCCTACAGCAAAATCCTGCAAAAAAAGCGCCTGGGTACAGCCGGCGCTAAAAGCAGTTGATATTTCTACTAAAAATTGTTGATTATCAAATATTAAGGATAAAAGATGAATTATTCAAATTATCTTTTATCCCTAATGTTTGAGATTAAGCTCCTCTATTGAGAGCAGATTCTACTTGCTGAAATTCCGACTCAAGACGTTTTTTCAACTTTTCAGGAACGGGACGGTTTGGATAGGAACTGTAATGTCCAGCCAAAGAGTTTAATGCCGTCCGCATTGTGGTGAAAGATGCCAGCTTTGTAAGAGCGGGATCGCGGCGGTATGCTGCGAAAAAATCATTGATACTTGTGCGAGCAGTGGCTTGAGCGGCTGCTTTTTCCGGCGTGCCTTCTGGCAAAGTAAGCGCTGTTCTCAAGCTGGTGACTAATGCTAATGTATCTTTGCTGTAGTCTCCGCTCAGAGTGGCAGGAACATTGGTACAGCCTGCTACGCCGATGACAACAACTAATACCAGAGCTAACAGACGGGAAATGTAATGCTTCATAAGGCTTAGAAAAATGGAGGCGAAAGCGGCAATCAAAATTAACCTTTATCCTATCTCGAATTGACCTAATTATGTCAACTTTTCAAGATTTTTGCATGGATACCATGAAAAGTAAAATTTGTCAATCTCACATAGATTGATATCATATCCGCTCGAACGACCACAATCAAATTGGTTTGATCGTTCGGGCTTTAGTCCGCATCCACTACTAGGACTAAAGTCCTCACTACAAACTATTTTTATTAGGGATAAGTGAGCAGACATAATATGATTTATCAATCTCAACTCTCAAATCTAAAATTGATTGATTTGTCCGGAAACGACGGATAGAATTTGAGTCTGGCGCAGCCACTGACTGTCAAAAGCGCCTAGGTGAGTGGTAGTAATCAGAGTTTGAAATCGTTCTTGAATTGTTTCTAAAAGTTGATTTTGGCGGCTCAGATCGAGTTCTGCAAGTACGTCGTCGAGCAATAGTAAAGGTGCTTCGCCCACGACTTCTTCAATAAGCTGCAATTCGGCTAATTTTAATGCTAGTACGAGAGTTCGCTGCTGACCTTGGGATGCGTACTGGCGCGCTGGAGTATTGTTAATTGTAAATGTAATGTCGTCGCGGTGCGGGCCGACTAAGGTGGTTCCTTGAAATTGTTCTGCGATCGCCCTTTTTTGAATTTTCTCTAAAAATGCTTGCCGCACTCCTTCGAGATTGTCTTTACCGATTAATTCCGAGCTGACTTCAATATTAGCATCGTATTTGACATCTAAAACTTCTGTGGAACCGCTAATTGAACCGTGCCAATTGCGCGCTAAAGGCATCAAACGTTCCAAAATACGATCGCGCCTGCGGATTACCCGAGCCCCGGCTGTCGCCAACTGTGCGTCCCACAAGGCTAATTCTGAACTGGGAATGGGGGATTGGGCATTGGGCATTGGGAATGGGGCATTGGGCATTGGGGATTCTGCGATATTTTGGTCTTCGGGAGTTTCAGATCCGATAAATCGCATTTTGTCCAAACTTTGGGAAAATTCTGTTTTTCTGGTTTCTCTAGAACGTTTTAACAGAGCGTTTCGCTGGCGCAAAATTTGGTTGTACTGGTGCAAAATGTGAGCGTAAATCGGCTCTAGTTGGATGACTAGCCGATCGATCCAGTTGCGCCTTCCTTCGGGCCCGCCGCGTACTAAGTCTAAATCCAAACAGGAAAATTGTACTACATTGATGACGCTCAAGAAGTCTAAATGGCGGCGCAGCGGTTCGCCGTTGAGCTTCAGGCTGCGGCGCGCCCCGGAGCGCAGTGTTAAAGATAAGTCGATCGCTCCGGTTTGACGTTCGAGTGTAGCATCTATTTGGGCGATCGGCTTTGAGTCGAGGATTAAGTCGCGATCGCGCGATACTCTGTGGCTTTTTAATGTCGAAAGCAACTCTACCGCTTCTAACAGGTTAGATTTGCCTTGGGCGTTATTTCCTACTAATATGGTTTTGGGAGCGTCAAAGGCTACCTTTTGATCGAAGTAGTTGCGAAACTGCCGTAGGTGCAGTGTTTTCAAATACATAATATTGTTATTGGTTAGTTGTTATTCGTTATTAGTTATTGGTAATACAGTCATCGTAGGGTGTGCATTGTGTACCTTACCTAATTCAAGGGCAAATCGGTGGAATTCCATTTTTTGCGGATCGTTGTGCTTGCTATGACTTGATGGTGTTGAAAATCTTGCCAAGTGTCAGCGACCTAACGAATAATGAAACAGCGCTCATTATCCGTCAGCCGTTAACACTATTTGCGAGCTTTGTATAAGCGCACGAACAGTTTTTCCATTTCAATCCAGACAAACATTAGGGCGCTGAATCCGAAGCAAATCATCAATTCAAAAGGCGTTAAATAGTGAGTTCCGAAAAATGCTCTCAGCGGTGGAACGTAAATCAACATTAATTGCAAAGCAGTAGTCACAATCACAGCTCCCCACACAAAAACATTAGTGAAGGGATTTAACTCGATCGTTAGCTGAGTGTTAGATCGAATTGCGATCGCATGACCCATTTGCGCTAAACACAGAGTAGTAAATACCATGGTTTTCCAAGCATCTGGATCGCCGTGTCCGGGAGTGTGAGTATATCCGTAAGCCCAGGACATCATCGCGATCGTCAAAATTGCAAAGATAATCCCGATCCGAATCATGTAAGAACCCAAACCCCGGGCAAAAATACTTTCGCGCGGACTGAAAGGAGGTTTTCTCATCACGTTTGGTTCGGCTGGTTCCACGGCTAAGGCCAAAGCCGGAACGCCATCTGTTACTAAGTTCATCCACAAAATTTGGAGGGGCGTCAGCGGTACTCCTCCCAAACCCAATAAAGGTGCAGCGGCAATTGTCAAAACTTCGCCGATGTTGCTGCCCAAAATGTACTTAATAAAGCGGCGAATGTTGGTATAAACAACTCGTCCTTCTTCGGCGGCGGCGACAATTGTTGCGAAGTTGTCGTCGAGGAGTACCATATCGCTAGCTTCTTTACTGACATCGGTGCCGGTAATCCCCATTGCAATGCCGATATCGGCTTGTTTCAAGGCGGGCGCGTCGTTAACTCCGTCGCCTGTCATGGCGACAAATTTGCCTAAACTTTGCAAAGCTTGGACAATCCGCAATTTGTGTTCGGGGGAGACGCGGGCGTAAACGCTGACGTGTTCGACTTGTTGTTTTAGTTGTTCTTGACTGAGCTTTTCTAATTCTTGACCGGTGAGAACTCGATCGCCCTCTGTCGCAATACCTAAATCGTAGGCGATCGCCTGTGCCGTCAACTGGTGATCTCCTGTAATCATCACCACCCGAATCCCTGCATCGCGGCACTTCACCACGGCTTCCCGTACTTCCGGGCGCGGCGCGTCAAGCATACTGACGAGTCCCAGCCAAATCATCTCTTGTTCGCTGATTTCCTCGGAACCTTCGGGCGGCACGTTTTCCCAGATTTTGTATGCAAACCCGAGGACTCGCAAACCCCCGCTTGCCATGTTATTGTTTTCGGCGAGGATGCGATCGCGCATTTCCTGGTTTAAAGGTTGTACTCGATCGCCGACTATAATTCCTTGACAGCGCTCCAAAGTCAACTCGGGAGAACCTTTCGTCAGCATCAAATAATTCTGCTGCTGTCCGTTTGGTGCGGGAAAGCCCGAATGTCCCGAATGTCCGGGTACTTCGCAAATTACGCTCATCCGCTTGCGTTCGGAAGAAAAAGGAAACTCCGCCGTGCGCGGCAGCAATTGAGACTGTTTTTCCCTATAAATGCCTGCTTTTCCCGCTAAAGATAGCAGAGCTCCTTCCGTAGGATCGCCCAAAATCTTCCATTCTTGCTGTTCGTGCTGCAATACTGCGTCGTTGCAAACTGCACAAGCAATTAATAAAGATTCGAGTTCTGGATATTCTTCTAAATTATTAATTTGGGTCGAGGTATGCCGATCGGTAAAATCTCCGATCGGGGCATAGCCGTCGCCTGCAACACTGATAGTGCAGTCGCCTGTAGATAGTAGCTGCACTACCATTTTATTTTGAGTCAGAGTACCTGTTTTGTCGGAACAAATGGTTGTTACCGAACCCAAAGTTTCTACAGCCGGCAGTTTGCGAATTAGAGCGTTTCGCTTCACCATCCGCCTAGTTCCCAGCGCCAAAGTAACTGTGACGACGGCCGCAAGTCCTTCGGGAACGACAGCCACAGCCATGCTGAGAGAAACTTCTAACAATTCTTCAAATCTGCTGGTATCGAACCCAATGCTGCCGTTGTTGAAGGTAATCATCCCACCGATGACGACAATTGCCACTAAGCCTAGGGCGCCGGAGACTAGAACATTTCCCAACTGTCCCATCCGCTGTTGTAGGGGAGTTGGTTCGGTTTCTACTGACTGAAGCATGGCGGCAATTTTGCCCAATTCCGTTTGCATTCCGGTGTTGGTGACGATCGCCTTGGCCCGTCCCTGAACAACTTCTGTCCCCTGAAAAATCAGGTTGAGTCGATCGCCCAACGAAGCATCTTCGGGAAGTTCGAGATCGGCTTGTTTGGTAGCTGCGATCGCTTCTCCCGTCAAAGCAGATTCTCTGACTTGCAGGTTGGAAGCTTCGATCAAGCGCCCGTCTGCTGCTATTTTTACCCCAGCCTCCAACAGCATCACGTCTCCGGGTACGAGTTCCTTGGCTGCGATTTCCGAAGTTTTGCCGTCCCGCAGGACTCGGACTAGGGGGGAAGAGAGGTTTTTGAGGGCTGCGAGGGCTTTTTCGGCACTTTGCTCTTGGAAATAGCCGAGAATGCCGTTGAGTATGACGATCGCAAAAATGGCGATCGCATCTTTCGGAAAAGTATTTGACCTGATATCTAAGAATGCAGAAACCACCGCCACACCTATCAGCATCAACAACATGATGTTGGTGAACTGATCGACAAAAATCGACCAAGCACTGCGGCCTCCTGTTTCTTCGAGTTCATTGGGGCCGTATTGCTGCAAGCGTTCGGACACCTGTTGGCTGCTCAAGCCCCCGTCTTTGTTACTGCTTAGCTGCTGGAGGGTTTTATCAATTGGTACGGTGTGCCAAGAAGATGGAGAATTTGAAGACATAAATTACGATCGAGCATGGGGCAATTAGGGGACTGCGGCCGAACAAGTTACAGCCGATGAATGTGGCTGATGGCAGTAAAAGAGTTTTTAGTTTTGAGTTCTGAATCAAAAACTGCTGAACTTGAGACTCGTATTGGGCCCCGGTTCGATGCCGAGAGAGCAGGAAGCTGTCAACTTCACTGCGTCTGGCGGCTCTCTCGCACCGTTTGTAGACCTACCGCTGATAGCACTTATCCACCTTACAACTAAAAATTAGCAATTTCTCCGGCTTTTACCCAAGACCCAGCGGCTGAGTTTTGTCTTTAAATGGTGATATTTCGTTCAAAAGCTGAGGTTGTGCCGATCGCCCTGCCAATCTGTTGGATTTTACCAACACCACATTCTGCCGACATCCTGCATCGGACATAATTTTTGCTTTTTTCCCTATTCCCCCGGGCTTGTTTTAGCAAAACTTAAATTTTGTTAACTTTTCTTCACTATTCGGCTTTGCCCTGGGAAAGCCAACAGAGGCGATCGGCCCACGGGACAATTCAGGGCGATGGCAGAGTGACAAAAAGGGCGATCGAAGCCAACTCTAGACTTATGTTGTGCTGCATTTGAATTCTATATTTCAAGGGATCGAAACTCGTCAAATCCTTTCCCTGTCTGCCCTAATCCCCGAATCCCATCGGATTTTCTCCCCATCGAACCCTCGAATATCACAGACAATCTCTCGATCGGCAGTTTACCGCTGCAATCTGGCATCTATCCCAGGGATTAGATTTGCCACCACTTGCCCCACATCGATTTACCTTCTCACAGAAATAAGTTTTCGTAATAATTTGTAATAAACAAAGAGGAACCAGCATTGTATAAAGGTTATCAGAGGGTTGAAACGACAGGCGAAAGTTAACAAAAACACTGATTGACAAGGTTTGTCGCATCTCATAAAAGATGTAAAATTTTCTAAGGTTTCTTAAATGTCCGTTGCAATGTCACAATAGTGAAGGTAGCGGAAAGGGAGAGATCGAGCCGGCCAGCGCAAACAAATTTAACTTAACGGTTTTATACCGCAACCAAACTCAATTAACTCAAAGTAGGAGAGTTCGTTCATGTTTGACGCATTTACAAAAGTGGTTTCCCAAGCAGACGCTCGCGGCGAATTTTTGGCTGCTGGCCAACTAGATGCTCTCAGCAGCATGGTTTCTGACGCCAACAAGCGGATTGACGCAGTAAACCGCATCACCGGTAACGCATCCACAATCGTCGCTAATGCAGCTCGCTCTTTGTTTGCTGAACAGCCTCAGTTGATCGCCCCCGGTGGCAACGCATACACCAGCCGCCGTATGGCAGCTTGCTTGCGCGACATGGAAATCATCTTGCGCTACGTAACCTACGCCACATTTGCAGGCGACGCCAGCGTTTTGGACGATCGTTGCTTGAACGGTCTGCGCGAAACATACCAAGCTCTGGGAACTCCAGGTGCATCCGTTGCAACCGGCGTACAAAAAATGAAAGAAGCAGCGATCGCGCTTGCTAACGACCCCAACGGCATTACCCGTGGTGATTGCAGCTCGCTGATGTCCGAAATCGGCAGCTACTTCGACCGCGCAGCTAATGCAGTCGGCTAAAAATAGCGAGCCCGAACATTTCTTCCTGTAAAGAAGCGAGCGATCGCATTATTTGCAAGCAATCATTTTGGTACAAACAAAACAAAACATTAGGGAGACACCAGAACAATGAAAACCCCTTTGACTGAAGCAGTAACCGCCGCCGATTCTCAAGGTCGCTTCCTGAGCAGCACCGAATTGCAAGTAGCCTTCGGTCGTTTCCGCCAAGCAGCAGCAGGTTTGGAAGCAGCCAAGTCTTTGAGCGCCAACTCTGCGCGCTTGATCGACGGTGCAGCTCAAGCTGTGTACAACAAGTTCCCGTACACTCAACAAATGCAAGGGCCAAACTACGCTTCTACCTCAACCGGTAAAGCTAAGTGCTCCCGCGACATCGGCTACTACCTGCGGATGGTAACCTACTGCTTAGTTGCAGGCGGCACAGGTCCAATGGATGAGTACCTGATTGCAGGTATTGACGAAATCAACCGGACATTTGAATTGTCTCCTAGCTGGTATGTTGAAGCTCTCAAGTACATCAAAGCCAACCACGGTTTGAGTGGCGATGCTGCAACTGAAGCCAATTCCTACCTCGACTACGCAGTCAACGCTCTAAGCTAGATTTGCGTGATGCCCGGAAATGTAAGCTGCTGTTAGCTTGAGTGTTAACTGTTGTTTACGATTCCGGGCATCTGCGATCTTAGCGGAGTCTTCCAAATACTTTTTTCAGAACTTTTTAGTTTTTCAAGCATGAAAAGCAGAAAAGTTAGGAATAAAAGCATTTGAAAAAGCGAGACGAGTAGAACTGCGCCCTCGGTGGACGCAAGACGATGCGAAAGCAGTAATTTGTGTCGCTTACAGCCAAGTTTTCGGTAACGAGTATTTAATGTCGAGCGAACGAGTTACCAGTGCCAAATCTTTCCTGCTGGAAGGGCAGATTTCAGTTAAAGATTTTGTGCGGGAGTTCCTGAGTCCGAAACTTATAAAAAAAGTTCGGCAAGCGGAAAACGAGCGAGTCTTTAGACCTTCCATGAAAGCGGCACGGGCGGTTTTAACCGCCGTGAATCTTTCTTGATTTTTCACATTTTTAGCAGTGTAAAAAGGGCTTTTGCCGTTACACTCTATTGTTGGGATGGATACACAGGTGCAAACCTGAGAAGCAAATTCCTACCATATATTAAAGGTACGCGGGGACTCTCGCGTTACCAAGGGCTTAGCCCCTTAAACGCTTGAGGAGCTTGCCCAAAGGCAAGGATAGCAGCCCACCATTTTTTGGTAAGAGGATTGCGCCCAGGAACCCTAGCAATAGGGATATTAAGAACGAAATTTCTTAAGAATCTCAGTCGCGAAGAGCGCTGAGAGTGTCAACGGAAAAAGTTTTTTGAATCGAAGGTTCGGCGGCTAAGTTTTCACCCCAAGTGCGGTGTAGAACTACCGAATATCTCGTGTCTTACGATCGACTTTCGACCCGCTTGCAGCAAATCAACAAACGTGGTGGCAAAGTGGTAAGTATTACCACAGCTTAAAGTTTGTATGTAAAGATGTTTTTTGAAACGTCTTTAGCAAATTAGGATTAATTGATGTGTACATACAAGCTGCGCCGGGAGTGCACCCAAATTTGACACATCTTGGCCTTAGTCCTAAAAATCTCAAGTTCAACCAAGCTTTAAATTTTTGTTATTAATTTAGGAGAAAATCTGGTGGCTATTTCCACAGCAGCGTCCAGACTGGGAACATCCGCATTGAGCGATGCACCTAAGGTAGAATTGCGCCCGAACTACACCAAAGACGACATTGAAACTGTGATTCGTGCAGTTTACCGTCAGGTGCTGGGCAACGACTATTTGATGAAATCCGAGCGCCTGACAAGTGCTGAATCTCTCCTGCGAGACGGCAGTTTAACGGTGCGAGAATTTGTGCGGGCAGTGGCAAAATCGGAACTGTACAAAACCAAGTTTTTGTACAGCAGCTTCCAAACTCGGACGATCGAACTAAACTACAAACACTTGCTCGGTCGCGCTCCCTACGACGAATCTGAAGTAGTTTATCACTTAGATTTGTACCAAACAGAAGGCTACGATGCTGATATTGATTCTTACATCGATTCAGTAGAGTATCAAGAAAGTTTCGGTGATAATATCGTCCCTTACTACCGGGGCTTTAACACTCAGACAGGTCAAAAAACCGTTGGTTTTACCCGGATGTTCCGGCTATATCGCGGCTATGCCAACAGCGATACATCTCAACTCGAAGGAAATAACTCCCGCTTAGCTGTCGAATTAGGCACTAACAGCGCTACTGCTGTAGTTGGGCCTTCTGGTGGCAACGAAGGTTGGGCATACCGGTCTTCGACACAAAACGTAACTCCCAGCAGCGGTTTTGGTGGTGCGGCAGCTTACGGTAAAGAAGGGCGGCTTTTCCGCGTTGAAGTGTCGGGCATTCGGACGGGTGGCTATCCCAGGGTGCGCCACAGCAGCAAGGCGTTTATCGTACCTGGTGAGGATTTGTCCTCGCAAATGCAGAAATTTCAACGCTTGGGCGGGAAAATCGCCAGCATTACTCCAATTTAGTCGTTAGTCATCAGTTATTAGTGCTGTCCCCGCTCGCGAACAGTAGTCATCGGTCGTTAGTCATTAGTAAATTTACTAGAGATTAATGGCCATTGGCTAAGGTCTAATAGCTAGTGTAATCCGACTAGATGCAGAAATCAATTTTTTATGATTGTCCGGTTCTGTGCGATCGCAGAATCATTGCCTGCATCATCGTCGGATCATAATTAATAGCAAAGTCCGCTAGAACGGGCGATTTTAATCGCCGAGTTTCCCCAACCCGCGCAGGCGGGTTTCGTTTGTCTAGACGCGATTTCAATCGCCGAGTTTCCCCAACCCGCGCAGGCGGGTTTTGTTTGTCTAGCAGCGATTTCAATCGCCGATTTCCCTAATCACTATGAATTATGACTATGAATTATGATGAATCCGACTCACCACCAGCGGGTGTAGCTGAGGGCGAGTCTTTAACAATAGAACAGGCGATCGCAAATTTGCATTCCCAAGACTACAGTCTCCGCTATTATGCTGCTTGGTGGGTAGGCAGATTTCGAGTCAAGGAACCCGCAGCAATTGCAGCTTTGATTGCCGCCTTGCAAGAAGAATCAGAACAAACAAAAATTGGCGACTATTCCCTACTGCGAAATGCGGCACGAGCTCTAGGAAAATTGGGCGATAAACAAGCCTTGCCGGCGCTAACTCGCTGTTTGGAATGCGCGGATTATTACGTGCGGGAAGCGGCGGCTCAAGCTCTAGAAATGCTGGGCGATCGCGATTCCATTCCACCGCTGATGAAACTCTTAGATGGGGGCGTAGCTGTAGCCCTGCGAGTGCCTGGAAAATCGCACCTCGTGCAGCCTTACGACTCGGTAATTGAAGCTTTGGGTACGCTGGAAGCGACAGAGGCAATACCGCTAATTTCACCTTTTTTAGAGCATTCTGTGGAGCGGGTGCAGTACGCTTCGGCGCGAGCGATGTATCAGTTGACTGGCGATCGCATTTACGGAGATCGGTTGGTAACTGCTTTGAATGGGGATAATTTGCAGTTGAGGCGATCGGCTTTGATGGACTTGGGGGCGATCGGCTATTTGCCCTCAGCGCCCGCTATTGCTGAAACTTTAGCAGAAAATAGCATGAAATTGATTGCGCTAAAAGGAGTTTTGGAGCATCACCTCAATCAACAACCATCTCTATCTTTGTCAGATGAAGCGATCCAAGTTATGAATTTAATGGATAGCCTTTTGTAAATAGTCCAGGGAACTATGATAGCAATTTTTTTTAAATTTATGCAGCAGTATATAGCCTTTCTCAGAAAGATGAGGTATGACTGACAGCTTATATAACCGCTTAAATCAAGAGGGCCCAAGCCCAACAACGTCCGCGAATCTTTGTGAGAACCGCTATAAGCTATCGTTGAGATGCAAAGGCTATCCGCATCCAGTGAGCGAGAACATTATGCCACTTCGCTCGATCGTGTCAGTAGTAGTTGCCAGATTGTGGATTGGTGTTTAACATTAAGTCAGAATGTGCAAACCGAAACACATTGAGGATTATTTATGGTTCAGATCGATCGGTCGAATACCGCGATCGTTTGGCTAGATTTGTATACGGTTGCTCAGAGACATCAATCGGGATTAGTCAATGCGATCGAAGAACAAATCAAATCCTGGAAGTCAAATTCCGACTTTGTATCGGCTAGCGTGCATCAAAGCTTAGATGGGGTTCGCGTCTTCACTTACAGTCAATGGCAACCCAAGTTCGATCGGCGCAGTTTGCAGCCTCCGGTGGTGTTGAGTGAGTTTTTTCCGCCCGACTCAGTGCAGTTAGAGGTGTCGGCAAGTAAATCGATATCGGCAGAAGTTGAGATTGTTGTAGGAGAGCGCATTACCCATCTGGCGGAGTTTCGGATGATGCCATCGAATCAACCAGAAATGGTGAAGCGAACGACGACGGAACTCGATCGAGCAATGAATAATTCACCAGGACTTATATCGGCAACGTTTCATCGCAGTTTAGACGGAACCCGGATGTTCAATTACGGACAGTGGGAGAGTCAAGAGGCGTTTGAAGCAATTTTGAAGCAAGCAGGATTTAATCCCGACAAACCCTATTGGGAAGGATTAGCACGAAACGAGTTTCATCTCTATCATGTCGTCCACTCGGAGGTTTCAAATGCCTATTGTTAACCAAGTTAATGGCTTACTAGCTGAGTTCGCCATATTTCCTGTAGAACCTGAGAGCCAAGCAAGTTTAGTAGAATACGTAATTCAAAATATCGAGTCTGTTCTCAAACACAAGGAAGGATTTGCCTCTGGTTCAGTTCTCCGTAGCCGTGATGGATTGCGAGTTACAAGCTATGTTCAATGGGCGGATCAAGAATCTTATGCCGCTACTCAACCCTTCACAGATTTTGCACTTCCAGATGTTCAACTGTTTGAAATCTTTGCCGCAGAACCTAAAGATAGCGAGTTGCATCTCTCGCCGAGCATGGATGGACTTATCAACTTCGGAATTTTCAAGATGAAGCAGCCCGAAAATCAGCCTCGGTTTATTGAGTTATTTCGACAGGCACTTGAGATGGTGTCAGGACAAGCGGGACTGATTTCAACCCATGCTCACCGCAGTTTGGATGGATGGCGTTGCATCAATTTTGGACATTGGCGATCGCTAGAAGAATATACAGCGATGGATTCAAACCGCCCGTTCTCTCCTATTTTTGGAGAAATGCTCGACTTAGCGAATAACGAGTACCAGAAGACATTGCATGAAGTAGTTTTCACCACTTGATTAGTTATTAGACTTCTTCCAAAAATAGTTAGGACGTTGCTCCCAACAGCGTCCCAAAATTTGATTAAAATGACTGAGGCAAGAAATCTATTATTTTGAGACAAGGTAAGGGATCGTAGCACAACGTTCCCGATCGCCAAACGCAGATAACTTTTGCAAATTATCGTCTGTTCATAGACTGCCAAAGTCGGAACAAGCAATAGAGATCGATTTCAAGGATTCTCGCAGAAAACCGGGTTTCTGGCTATCCGTGCATAATTCATATATTCTTAAAATTAGCAATCTCCAACCTCAAATTGTTTGTAAACCTGTTGTAAATACTATAAATAAATGGCATTAGAACTAATTCGCGCCGTCGAACAAGCAGATTCTTCCGAAGGCTTGTTAAACGCAGTCAAAGCACTGGCGGCTGCTGACTCAAAAGCAGCAATTCCTACCTTAATTACAGTCCTCGGCTACAACAACCCAGGTGCCGCCGTGGCCGCCGTTGACGGACTAATTCAACTCGGAGAACCTGCGGTGCTGCCGCTGCTAGAACAGCTTGACGGCTACAATTACGGAGCGAGAGCTTGGGCTGTTCGGGCTTTGGCGGGAATTGGCGATCCTAGGGGTTTAGAGATTTTGCTGGATGCGGCGGCGAATGACTTTGCTTTGAGCGTGCGGCGGGCGGCGGCTAGGGGTTTGGGGACGATTTGCTGGGAATTGATGCCGACAGAACAAGTTTTAGAGGCTCAAAATCGCACTGTGAAAACGCTGCTGCAAGCGTCCCGAGATCCGGAATGGGTGGTTCGCTACGCAGCGGCGGGAGGTTTGCAAGCTTTGGCTGGTGCTGCGACTGTTAAACCGGATTGGTTAGCGGAAGTTTCGGCAAAACTTGAGGAAATAGCCCAAAGCGATGAAACTTTGGCAGTTAGAGCCCGGGCTTTGCTTGCTAAGGAAAAATTGTCATTTGGCTAGGGTTTGGGCGATCGTCTCTTCCAAGTCCCTTTGTGTGAGAGTGGTTAATATAAAGACTTCTTGTACGGTTTTGCCTTGTCTGGCAATGATTTTAAATCCCCCGCGAATGGGTACTGACACTCTTAATGTCATGTGGGGGATGTGTCCTTTAACTTTGTTAATGACGCCTGGGGTAACGGTTTGAATGCCCATTATGAGAGTGAGGCGCTCTAAAATTGGTATCAAACCGGGAAGGTGGGTAGAGTGATTCCAAACTAGGCGGCCTTTGGGTTGTGCCTTCATGACTTTTTTACCAAATCAACATACCCAGTCTAAGTCACCTCCGGCTGGAACCAATTTGATATTCCCTGAATTTATGTATCAGTAATGTTACTGCGGGCGTCATTGGGAGCAAAGCGATGCAATCTCAAAGCGAGATTTTTGATTCCTGGCGCGCGAGCTGAGATTTGAGCGGGCGGAATTGTCTTGTATTTTTTGATATTTTGGGTTGGTAACTGTCGGTTTTTCTAGTTGAGTTGCGATCGCCCCGAGGATTTCTGTCATGCTGCAAGGTTTCTTGAGATAGCCGTCTGCTTTGAGTTCGAGGGCTTTTTCCATTTCGGAGGCTGTCAGAAAAATAAACGGAATGCTGGCGGTTACAGGGTGCGATCGCAAAATCGCGAAAACTTCAAAGCCGTTGAATTCCGGCATCATGACATCAGACAAGATTAGATCGGGAATTTGGGCGATCGCTAACTCGACACCAAGTTTTCCGTTTTCGGCGCCGACAGCTTCAAAATCGCCCAAGTTCAGAATTTCTAAAACGGTTTCTCGGATTAAGTTATTGTCTTCAATTACTAATATTTTTGGCATTTGTTGGGTCTGGCTATTTATTTTGTTTGTATTTCTATGTGATAATTTTCCCAGATGGCTGTTAATAAATTCAATAGGGTTATTGCAAAAAACCGTTTTTTATGGGTTAAGTGCTCTCTCGTCTCCGCTGGTATCGCAAGTGTTAAAAATCTCCGGTAAAACTCTGCCATTGAAACCGTTAGAGAGTCAAAGTCTCCTCCCATCAGAGGGAGACTAAAGAATCAAGAGGATACCAAAACAGTAATTAGTATCATTTGTTACACGGTATCTAAGTTCTATAAAAATTGTTCAGTCGCGCGGCGGATTAAGTTTTTTTCAAAAATAATTGGTTGAAAGCCTCTCCCTTTGAGGGAGAAATAAAAATCAGACTATTCATTACTCGAATCCTCGGACTTCTAGGTAGAGGTCGCTCTCAAACTGTCAACTGTCAACTGTCAACTGTCAACTGTTGAACAAATCCTGGTTTACTACCAGGCGAGCATCGAGAATCTCACTTTTGTAAAAAAATACAAAACTGAGATGCTCCGACTACTGAACGCTGATTTTTCTCCTCTCTCTATTCAACAATAGAGGGGTTTTTAACCCGGATTTTGCACTAAGCTGTTGTGCATTTAAATTGTATATTTCGAGTACCGAACAACAATCGTCAAATCCTGTCCTTATCGGACTCTGAATTACCATACACAATCTAGATGCACAACAGCTTACTCGACTCGATCGGAGTTCGCGTTAGCCGTGCAGCGGCGAAGATAATCGTTGAAATGCTCTTGTTCTTCGCTGCTAAAGTCGGACAAGATTTGTGCTTCAATCTCATTGGCAATACGATCGCCCTCGCGCAGCAGTGCTTCACCACTCGGGGTAATGTAGCTTTTGACCGATCGACCCCGCGAAGGTGCGCGGCGAAAAATTAGCCCTGCTTGTTCCAAACGTTGCAACATGGTTGCTACCGCTTGGGGACTCACGCGGGCAAAGCGGGCGATGTCCGCACCGTTTGCCCCCGGATGTTCCCGCAAAATTCGCAGCGTGTCCCACTGCGGCCCGCTCAGCCCGTAGGCCGAGAGCCTTGTCTCGAAAGCAGCGTTAACTGCCCAGTAGCTTTGCAGAAAATTGATGATTGTGGACTTATTGGAGGATTGATTCACTTCGACTTCGTGCTTGAGGCAAGCTGTGACGGGCATTTATCTTACATTCTGACTTTTTTTGCACAAAGTTTCTGATTCTGGTTGCATATCTCAATATGTTGATATATGATGGCAAATATCAACATATTGAGATACGTCGAGTTCCTGTTAAGGCTGCATTCCGCGCGCAGATGCCGCCTGAGGATTGCTCGCAACCAGAATCCACATGAACCTTAACTTACTGTCAAAGTCAAGTAGATGGACGATCGCCCCAATCTTAGCCGCGATTGCGATTACAGGCGGAGGGGCTTTCTATGCAATCCAGCAGTTTGGGCCGACGAGTAAACCCTCTGAATTAGCACCGACGCTTCCCATCCCGAAGCAAGTTGTGACTTTGGGGCGTTTAGAACCGGTGGGCGAAGTAATTCGCGTGTCGGTACCAGCGGTGATGAGCAACGATCGCATATCTCAACTGCTGGTGCAGCGGGGCGATCGGGTTGAGGCCGATCGGGCGATCGCAGTTATGGACTCGCGCGATCGGCTGGAAGATGAAGTGCAACAAGCCAAAGAACAAGTTAATATCGCTCGCGCAAAGCTAGCTCAAGTTAAAGCAGGAGCGAAACCGGGCGAAATTGCAGCGCGGCGGGCAACGGTTTCTCGCTTGCAAGCAGAACTTGCAGGACAAATTAGCGCTCAGCGAGCCGAAATTGCTCGTTTGACGGCTCAATTGGAAGGGGAAAGTACGGCTCAGCAAGCGGCGATCGATCGCTTGCGAGCCGAACTGCAAGGACAGAAACAAGCTTTGAAGGCAACAGTCGATCGAGTTGGGGCGGAGACGCGAAATGCTCGATCGGACTTGCAGCGCTACGAATCGCTGTACCGAGAAGGCGCTGTTTCTAGTCAAGAAGTCGATCGCAAACGCCTGAGTGCGGAAACTTCCGCGCAACAATTTTTGGAAAGTCAAGCAAATCGATCGAGGGCGATCGCAACTTTGGCAGAACAAATTAATGAAGCCAAAGCCAACCGAGACAAAACAATCGCAACTTTGGCAGAACAAATTAATGAAGCCAAAGCCAACCGAGACAAAACAATCGCAACTTTGGCAGAACAAATTAACGAAGCCAAAGCAACGCTTTCACAAACAGCAGAAGTTCGCTTCACCGACGTACAAGCAGCAGCAGCAGAAGTTAGCAACGCTCGTGCCTCTCTCAAACGCGCTGAAACTTCCTTAACAAAAGCCTACATCCGCACTCCCGCAGCAGGTCGCATTCTCGAAATTTACGCCAAACCGGGAGAAGTTGTTGGCTCAAAAGGTATCGCCGATTTGGGTCAAACCGATCGAATGCAAGTAGTTGCAGAAGTCTATCAAACTGATATCAGCAAAATTCGTACTGGTCAAAAAGTTATTATTACCAGTCAATCATTCAGTGGTGAAATATCTGGAATAGTTAGACAAATTGGACTGCAAGTTACTCAGCAAGAAATTAGCAGCAATACACCTGGAGAGAATCTAGACCGTCGAGTAGTAGAAGTCAGAATTAACCTGAATGCTGAAGGTAGTAAGCGAGTTGCAGATTTGACTAACTTGCAAGTTCAGGTAGCCATTGATTTTTAGCTTTTCCATGAATATCAACTCATCAACTTTAACAAAAATGCTAAAATCTTTTCGCAGAACACCCCTAGCATGGCTTCAGGTCAAACGAGAAAAACAGCGACTTGCTGTAGCCTTGGCAGGAATTGCTTTTGCTGATGTCTTGATGTTTGTCCAACTCGGACTCAATGATACACTCTACGAATCTGCCGCTAGCATTCAAAACCTATTACACGGCGATTTATTCCTAATCAATCCCATATCTGAAACCGTAGTATCACTGAAATCTTTTCCCAAAGAACGGCTATATCAAGCAGCAGGCTTTGAGGCCGTCAAATCAATCAATCACGTATACATGGGTAGCTCTCAATGGCAAAATCCCGAACAAAAAGAACAGGAACGCATAGTTTTAACTATTGGATTAGACCCAGCAAAATCAGCATTTAACTTACCAGAAGTGAATCAGCAAGCCGATCGAATTAAACCTTTAGATCGAGTGCTTTTTGACAGAGCTAGTCGCGCTGAATTTGGAGATATTACCAGTCTTTTCAAGCAATCCAATCCGCTCTCCGTACAAGTTAATGACAGACAGCTATGGGTTACAGGATTATTTAATCTTGGAGTATCCTTTGGGGCTAGCGGTACTATGTTTGTCAGTGATTCTACTTTTTTACATCTATTTCCCGATCGCAGATCCGATCGAATAGATGTCGGTTTAATCGAATTACAGCCGGGCGCAAACCTCAAGCAACTGCAAGCAGCACTCCGAAACCACTTGCCAGCCGATGTTTTGGTACTGACGCGCACTGAATTTGGCGATCGCGAAAAGAAATATTGGTCTAGCAGTACCCCAACCGGCTTTATTTTTGGATTTGGAACAGTGATTGGTTTTATTGTCGGGATTGTGATTGTTTATCAGATTCTCTATTCCGACGTATCCGATCACTTACCTGAATACGCTACCCTCAAAGCGATGGGCTACAGCGATTCTTACTTAGTTGGTATCCTGATTCAAGAATCTTTGATTCTGGCATTTTTGGGTTTTATACCAGGATTTATTCTTTCATCTGGATTGTATGTGATTGCTGGAATTGCTACCCTATTGCCGATTGGCATGACTTTTAATCGAGCTATTTTAGTGCTGGTTTTAACTATTATCATGTGTACCGTTTCTGGCACTGTTGCTATGGGCAAATTGCAGGGAGCCGATCCGGCTGATATTTTCTGAAATATTCCCACCATCAAAGTGTTTGTATTTAGGAGTTTATTTCTCAGATTCCGGAAATCTGAATTACTCGCTAAAAATTGACTTGTAACTTCATGTATTCTTTCTGAGATTTATCGCAATCATGCAAAATTTAAATCCCTCAAATCAGATTGATGTATCGGCATCAAATAAGCCTGTAATTTCTGCTTGCAACCTAAATCACTACTTCGGCGATGGAGAACTTCGCAAACAGGTTTTATTTGAAATAAATCTCGATATTAATCCAGGTGAAATTGTGATTATGACCGGGCCTTCGGGTTCTGGAAAAACAACTTTACTAACGTTGATGGGAGGTTTGCGATCGGCACAATCTGGTAGCCTGAAAATTCTTGAACAGGAGATTTGCGGTGCAAGCAAGCAGCAAATGATGTATTTGCGGCGCCAGATAGGTTATATTTTTCAGGCACATAACTTGCTGACTTTTTTAACTGCGAAGCAGAACGTCCGAATGTCTCTGGAATTGCACGACGATCGCCTGGGAGAAGATATCGATCGAATGTCTGCTAATATTCTTGAAGAAGTTGGGCTGGGACATCGCATTGATTACTATGCGGACAATCTTTCTGGAGGACAAAAACAGCGCGTAGCCATTGCCAGGGCTTTGGTAAGTCGTCCCAAGATTATTTTAGCTGATGAACCAACTGCTGCACTTGATAAAAAGTCGGGTCGAGATGTGGTAGAAATGATGCAGAAGCTGGCTAAGCAACAGGGTTGCACAATTTTGTTAGTAACGCACGATAACCGGATTTTAGATATTGCCGATCGCATTGTTCTGATGGAAGATGGTCGTCTGACCAAAGATAATGCTTTGTAAAGTTACTATTCACAAACTTCTGGCGATCGGGTAGAATACAGCTTAATACCGTTCAGTTAAGACCGATCGCCCCTAACCCCTCTTAAAAAGGGTGGGACAAGAACTTGCTCAAAGTCCCGCTACAACCAAGGGTATTGAGGGGATATCCGGGGGAGCAACAGTGTTAAATGAACTTTATTGAAATATAACTTGGTATATCACGATTTTTTGAGGAATAAGGATATGTCAGAATTTTTAGACTTTCTCAGACATCAGTTTGCCTACGTTGCCATTGGCGAATTTAAACCAGGAAAATTCAAAGAAGCCGAAGAACTTTTTGGCAAAGCGGTTGCGACTTATGCCACAGGTTTTAAGGGAGCATACCTGCTGCAATTGCCCAATACAGACAAAGGTATTGCCATCATTTTTTGGGAAAGCGTAGAAGAGATGGCTGCCAATCAAAGCGAATCTTATCAGCAAATATTGAAGCAGATGACGCCTTTGTTTGCAAAAATTCCCGACACTGATGTTTATGAAATTGTCAGTGAAATTAAGCAGAAAAGTGAATAATTAAAAATTTGGCAATCGGCGCGTCATTCCCATTCCCATCGGCGTCTTGCGCCCGACTCCGCTGTAAAGCGCAAAGTCTGCTAAAGCATTAATTTGCTTGACAGCAAGCGGATTTACATCTCCCATAATTCGGTAACTAACCTCGCCGACGCAGCCAATAAATTTACTGCGAGAATCCGTACAAACTTCGGTGCGGATATCGAAGAAACTGGGAAAGATAGCTTCTGTGAAAGTAGGTTCGATCGCAATTTCGCTATACTTGTTCCAACGATTTGCCAAACTGCCAAACACACTTTCTCTACTTGGCATCGCACTATCGTACACGCCTTGCCGAAAATTAGTAGGAGTGCAGAAGGTAAACGCAATTTGGCGCTCAGTTTCCGAAGCTTTGTCAAACAATTCGGCGTAACTGGAAAAGTTTACCCACGGCTGGTTTGCAGTGGGTTGGCTGACAATGTTAGTCACGTACAAATCTGTCGGGCCCAGATGCCACGGGCGCTCGAAGTTGAGTTGCTGCCACAGTTGAGTTAGGCGATCGAACAAACCGTCATCCAGCAGAGAAATGCGCCACCAAATCGCTGTATTTTCCCCAATTGCTTGCTTGTGTTCCCACTGTAGGGCCTGCAAAATAGTGCGCGCAGCCGGAGGCAAAACTCTCTTTTGTGGCTGTGGGTTGCTAGTTTTGTAAGTTTCTTTTCTGCTTACTTGGAAAGGGCTTAATGTGAAAGCTTTTTCGTTTGATTGGTCGTGCAGGTACGCGCTCAAATCGCTGTCTACAGCACTCACAAGGTTGAGAAATAAGGCGTGGAGATGCCGTCCCGTTAAAAATTGGGATGGGATTGGTGCAACTGGCAGTAGGTTTAAAATCAGGCTGTGAGGCATCTTTTAATTATATAGCTTTTTTCAAAAAAATAAGTTAGGATTTTAGATTTTAAATTTAAGATTTGTATCTATTCACGATGGTTTATGGTAAGGGCAAGCTAGAAAATATTGCGAAGATTCAATATCCGCCGCTCGCAGTAACTTCTGTAGCAGAATACATTGGTCAAGTAGGATTATAACTGAGGTCTTGCACCATTCCCAATTAGCTTTTTAGGAACGGGCTAGAAGCCCATTCCACAAGAAATCCATTCTTTGTGGAACAGGCATCTTGTCTGTTATTCAGAATGGTACAAGATGTGAGATTATAATCGACTTCAAACCCTAGTCAACCATTTTGAATAGACAGAAATTGCATTATCTCCAAAATACCCTGAAATTATCTGCGCTCATCTGTGTTTACCTGCCTGATATTTGGGATCGATCTAAGCAGATGGGTGAAAAAAAATCTTGGTATGTAACAATTTGATAGGTCGATCGCAAATGACAAGCAGATCCACACAGATAAAGGCAGATAATTTCCTCTCATAATCTATGAAACCACGCAGCTCTGACACTTTTCTCGTTAAAGCAACCCTGCTGCTAGTCAGCACCCTAACCGTGATGGCAGGAGCCACGATCGCCCCTTCCCTCCCAGCAATGCGGCAGCACTTTTCGGCTGTTCCTAATGCCGATTATTGGGTGAGATTGGTGTTGACAGCCCCAGCTTTGTTTATCGCGATCGGTGCGCCGATTGCCGGAATTGCGATCGATCGCTTTGGGCGCAAAGGCTTGCTGGGTTTATCTGTGTTTCTCTATGGCTTCGCAGGCAGCTCTGGCTTCCTGTTGGATCAAATTGGACTAATTTTGCTGGGACGGATGCTCCTGGGCTTCAGCGTGGCAGGTATTATGACGACTGCAACCACGCTGATTGCTGATTATTACATCGGTGCGGCTCGATCGCAATTCCTGGGATTGCAAGCAGCTTTCATGGGGTTCGGCGGCATGATTTTTCTCACCCTCGGCGGCTATTTGGCCGATCGCAATTGGCGGCAACCGTTTCTAATTTACCTGATGGCGTGGTTGATTTTGCCATTGATTTTGCTGGTACTTCCTGAACCCGATCGCCATCAAGATGCTGTTCAACAAACGGGTGCGATCGCCTCTGAGCCAGTCCCGCGGACGCTGCTACTGACAACCTACGGTATTGCACTGCTTACTCAAATCGTGTTTTACCGAAAAATTGGGTATAAAGCCCCGTCCTTCGCTTGACGGCTTTCTCTTGATTTCTCTTTGAATTTCTCTGAATCTGAGATAAAATACCAGCATGAAAACCCTGAAGTTTAAGCTGTATCAACATAAGCGGAATAGATTTCTCAAACGGTCAATTAACGCCGCCGGAGTTATCTACAACCACTGTATTGCCCTACATAAAAGGTACTACAGAATGTGGGGAAAACACTTAAACTGCTCCAAACTTCAGGCTCATCTAGCCAAACTGCGGAAGCGTAAACCCTTTTGGCAAATAGTAGGCTCTCAAGCAGTGCAGGATATCTGTCAACGCATTGAGAAAGCCTACCAACTATTTTTCAAGCAACATAAAAAGGGGGTAAGACCACCGGGATTCAAAAAAGTTAGAAGATACAAATCCTTCACCCTCAAGCAAGCAGGATACAAATTTCTCTTAGGCAATAGAGTTAGGATTGGAAATCAGGTTTATCAGTATTGGAACTCTAGAGAAATAGAAGGAACAGTCAAAACCTTAACCATTAAGCGCACACCCCTAGGGGAATTATTTATGATGGTGGTTGTTGACCAAGAAATAAGAGAACCCAAAATCAAATCCGAGACGAGTAGAATCGCTGGATTTGATTTTGGCTTGAAAACCTTTCTGACTATTTCAGATGGAACCAAGATTGAATCCCCCCAATTCCTCAAGCAATCCCTAAACCAGATTAAGCAAGCTAGTCGTCAGCACTCAAGGAAAGTCAAAGGTTCAAATAATCGAGAGAAGGCTAGAAAGAATTTAGTTCGTAAGTATGAAGATGTTTCAAATCACCGTACTGACTGGTTCTGGAAACTAGCCCATCACCTGACAGATAAATTTGATATCCTGTGTTTTGAGACTTTGAGCTTGAAAGGAATGCAAAGGTTATGGGGTAGGAAGATATCAGATTTAGCTTTGGGAGAATTTCTCCAGATTTTAGAATGGGTTGCCCAGAAGAAAGGAAAACTCATTGTTTTTATAGATCGATGGTATCCATCTAGCAAAACCTGTTCTTCCTGTGGTCATGTTCTAGAAAATCTGGATTTATCAGTCAGAGAATGGCGTTGTCCATCTTGTCAGTCTGTGAATGGACGAGATGAAAATGCTGCTAGAAATATTTGTGCGGTTGGGGCATCGACCGCTAAGTTAGGTGATGTTAGACAGGTTTTGCCTGCAATTGCTGTTTGACCTTAGAATCCCCGTGCGTTTACGCCGGGGAGTATGTCAAATGATTCCGGTGCAGATTCCGTTTTATCTTCAGCAGTTAATGGGTGCTAATGCTTCGCAAAGTGGATTGGCGATCGCCCTTGCTACTCTCGCTACTTCGATCAGCGCCCTGAGTTATCAACGCCTGAAAGCTCGTTTCACCTTCACGAACATTTATGCGATCGCCTTTGGGTTGATGGGGATTGGTTATCTGGTGATTAGTTGGGCTCGCACCTATGAGATAGTTTTGATTGGTTTGGCGATCGCTGGTTTAGGTGTGGGGTTACTGATGCCAAATATGAACGTATGTTTGACTTCATCAACTCCCGCATCTCTGCGAGGGCGAATTTTGGGCGGACTTACCACCAGCTTTTTCCTAGGTCAATTTATTTCACCGTTTGTGAGTCAACCATTGAGCCAATGGGTAAGTTTAGGAACAACTTATGGTCTAGCAGGTGGATTGATGCTGGCAACCGCAGCAATCACTTTAGGAGTCATGTTCCGGTAGTTTCTAGGCTGTGTATGGCGGGTCGATCGACTGCTCATTTTTTGGGAATTTTGATGCCAACCAAAACTTTTAAAAGTTATTTTTGTAACAATTTTATTCCGATGCTTTCCTGGATATTCTTAAGATTATGGGTCTATCTTTGTGCAAGCAAATATATGTGTAGGGGCGAAGCATGACCGCAGCAAATATGAGAGTATAACTAATAACTTAGATGCGGTCATGCTTCGCCCTCTTCCAAACCCAGATGCACCCAAAAATATCTGCGTCGCTCTGCCTGATATCTGCCAATACGGTTAACTTAAGAACAATCTGACTTGCAAAAAATGCCTGTATTGCCTATCAAATCGCGCTCGGAAATTCGTCAAAAAGCGTTAAGTTAACCGTATTGACATATCTGCGGTTGACCAGCTTTCAAAAATGCGTGCAATCATTCTCTTAATTAAAATAAAAATCTGAACGTTAAATCCTAGTTTTCTGATATCTCCCTGGTTCTCGCTTCCGATCGTGGACGATCGCGCGAATGCCATACTTCGACAAAAATTGATTGAGTTACAACAAGTAATTGTGGCTTGGTTCAACCCACACATCGTACAAGCAGGTTCCTGATACACTATACTATTTGCGTAGCATATTCGCCAGAATCCCCACATGATACCTGTAGCCTGGTTGGTGTCGGGATGGATCGGCAAATTGGTTAGTTTCGCTACATCATACTTGTAGCCAAGTTGGTGTATCCGATGTCACAGTTTTAACTCATTTCTTGAAGAGGTTTTTATGAATAGAGTAGAAGGGAAAGTTGCGGTTGTCACAGGTGGCGCTTCGGGAATTGGTAGGGCGACTTGTCTGTTGCTGGCGAAAGAAGGAGCCTGTGTAGCGGTAACGGATATAGCTGAGAAGGAAGGCAGAGGTTTGGTAGAAGAGATTACCGAAAAAGGCGGAAAAGCAGAATACTGGCATCTAAATGTTACACAAGAAGCGAGCGTTAAACAGGTGGTGTCTGAAGTTCGAGAAAAGTGGGGAAAAATTGACATTTTAGTGAACAATGCAGGGATTGTTGGTATCAATAAACCCACCCACGAAATCGCCGAACATGAATGGAATTCGTTGATGGCAATAAATGTAAATGGTGTTTTTCTCTGTACTAAACACGTTTTGATTTCGATGCTAGAAACGGGAGGTGGCAGCATTATTAATTTGTCTTCTGTTTACGGATTGGTTGGCGGCCCGGATATGCCTCCTTATCATGCCTCAAAGGGAGCAGTGCGGTTGATGAGCAAAACAGATGCGCTATTGTATGCCAAAAATAAGATTCGGGTTAATTCAGTTCATCCGGCATTTATCTGGACACCGCTGGTAGAGAAGTTGTTGGCCGAACAAGGTGATGTGACTGAAGGACGGAAAATTCTTGATAGCTTACATCCGGTGGGACACGTGGGTGAACCTGATGATGTTGCTTACGGTATTCTTTATCTGGCATCGGATGAATCGAAGTTTGTTACTGGTTCTGAATTGGTAATTGATGGGGGTTATACCGCTCATTGATAGTTGATAGTTGACAGTTGACAGTTGATAGTTGACAGTTGATAGTTGATAGTTGACAGTTGATAGTTGACAGTTGA
This sequence comes from Microcoleus sp. PH2017_24_DOB_U_A, assembly GCF_020738205.1. Lineage (NCBI taxonomy): Bacteria > Bacillati > Cyanobacteriota > Cyanophyceae > Oscillatoriales > Microcoleaceae > Microcoleus > Microcoleus sp. PH2017_24_DOB_U_A. The sequence goes on along the minus strand of NZ_JAEQCT010000110.1, from coordinate 15,716 downwards.
CAGTTGCACAGTTGATAGTTGACAGTTGATAGTTGCACAGTATGGAAATCAGACCGTTTCCTCAACTTTTTTGCTTGAGATTAGAACTGATATCATGTCCGGTAGATTAGCATAACAAAAACGGTTCGTGGCGAAGCATGACCGCATATAAGTTATTAGTTATCATCTCATATTGACTGCGGTCATGCTTCGCCCCTACGGATATATTCGCTTGCATTGAGATGCACCTTGCGGACTAAAGTCCGCACTACGAACCTTGCTTTTATTCTACTGACTCAAGTCCGCACTACGAACCTTATAGCATTGGGTGCGCGGCACGCACCCTAATTTTAGTGTGCTGTGAAGTTTTAGGCGATCGTGATTTCGGGCGACAAATAAACGTCTTGAATGGCGTTAAACAATTTTACGCCTTCTTCAAACGGACGCTGAAAAGTTTTGCGGCCGGAAATTAAGCCGCAGCCGCCTGCGCGTTTGTTGATTACCGCCGTGCGAATGGCTTCGGCAAAATCGGTTTTTCCCGAAGCACCGCCGGAGTTGATTAAACCCATCCTTCCTGCATAACAGTTGAGGACTTGATAGCGGGTTAGATCGATCGGGTGATCCGTCGTCAAATCAGTATAAACCCGCTTGTCGGTTTTGCCGTAACTATGACCGCTAGCTTTAGCAACAGCTTCGTAACCGTTGTTGCACTCCGGCAATTTTTGCTTGATAATGTCAGCTTGAATTGTCACTCCCAAGTGATTTGCTTGCCCGGTCAAATCAGCGGCTGTGTGATAATCTTTGTCTTGTTTGAAGATATCATTGCGGAGGTAGCACCACAGAATTGTTGCCATTCCGTACTCGTGAGCGTGGGCAAAAGCTTGACTCACTTCTTGGATTTGCCTGGTCGATTCCGGGGAACCAAAATAAATTGTGGCTCCGACTGCAACGGCTCCCAAATTCCAAGCTTGTTCGACGGAAGCAAACATTATTTGGTCGGATTGATTGGGATAAGTTAGCAGTTCGTTGTGATTGAGTTTGAGAATGAAAGGGATTTTGTGCGCGTATTTGCGAGATACGCTTCCTAACACTCCGAGAGTTGTCGCGACAGCATTGCATCCTGCGGAGATTGCTAGTCTGATGATGTTTTCGCTGTCAAAATAGATGGGATTTGGTGCAAAAGAAGCGGCCGCTGAGTGTTCGATTCCTTGGTCTACTGGCAGGATTGATAAATAGCCGGTATTTGCCAAGCGTCCGCTAGAATATAGTTGCTGGAGCGATCGCAAAACTTGAGGAGAGCGATCGGTTTGAGCGAAAATGCGATCGACCCAATCCGGGCCCGGCAGGTGCAACAAATCTTTAGAAATTTTTGCTTGATGGGTGAGCAAGTCTTCGGCTTCGTCGCCTAGCCAAGATTCGATCGCACTGGGAACTGATAGTGTAGCTGTCATGCAGATTTACCCTCTCAATTTCAATGGCAGGCTGATGATTGCAGACATTAGCCTTACTGATATTGTAACTGAAAAATCTTTTTTTCCATCCTGGCAACGATCGCCTGAATTTTTAACAACATTAGCGACAACAGCAACTAGGACGCGCTACTCTGTAATTAAGCTGGCAGTTCCGCCCGATAGCTGCTGCCTGCGATCGCCGATCGACTCACAACTCCTCCATCACAATGTCACACACTTACTTTGATTCTGAAAACAGCCACAAATCCTTCGAGATGCCCGGTGCTAGGCCCCACTACAACCCAGATCGCCCCGGACAAGTAGAGCATATTTTCCTCGATTTAGTCCTCGATATTCCCAAACAAAGTTTTCGCGGCACTTGCAGCATCCGCATAAATCCAGTCCGCAGCGGTATTGACAAATTAACCTTAGATGCTGTCAACCTGAACATTAAATCTGTCAAAGTCGGGGAAACCGAGCAGAATTTTGACAGCGACGGCGAAGTGCTGCAAATTCAACTGCACGAACCAACAACAGCTTACGAACCGATTACAATTGCGATCGCATACTCGGTCGAAAAACCCCAGCGCGGCCTCTATTTTGTCGGGCCAGACAAACACTATCCCGACAAACCAACACAAGTTTGGACTCAAGGCGAAGACGAAGATTCTCGCTTCTGGTTTCCCTGTTTCGACTATCCCGGACAGTTGGCAACTTCCGAAATTCGCGTGCAAGTTCCCAGACAACTTTTTGCAATATCCAACGGCGAATTAGTTAGCACAAAAAACGATGGCGACGACAAGATTTATCACTGGTCGCAAACCCAAATCCACCCGACATATTTAATGACCTTAGCAGTCGGAGATTTTGCTGAAATCAAAGATGAATGGAACGGCAAACCAGTTAATTATTACGTGGAAAAAGGCCGCGAAGCTGACGGTAAGCGCAGCATGGGCAAAACGCCGAAAATGATTGAATTTTTCTCTAAAGCATTTGGCTATCCTTACCCTTTTCCTAAATACGCTCAAGTCTGCGTCGATGATTTCATCTTCGGCGGCATGGAAAATACTTCGACAACTTTGCTAACAGATAGGTGCTTGTTAGATGAACGCGCCAGCCTGGACAATCGCGGTACAGAAAGCTTGGTCGCCCACGAATTAGCTCACCAATGGTTCGGCGATTTAGTCGTAATTAAACATTGGTCTCATGCTTGGATCAAAGAAGGCATGGCTTCCTATTGTGAGGTGTTGTGGACTGACCAAGAATACGGCAAAGAAGATGCGGCTTATTATATGTTAGGTGAAGCCCGCAATTATTTAGCTGAAGACAGTTCTCGCTACCGCCGCCCGATGGTGACTCACGTTTACCGCGAAGCGATTGAATTGTACGATCGCCATTTGTACGAAAAAGGCGCTTGCGTGTATCACATGATCCGCGCCGAGTTGGGCGACGAACTATTTTACAAAGCAATTCACACTTTTGTGCGCGATAACGCTCACCAAACTGTGGAAACGATCGATTTGCTAAGGGCGATCGAAAAAGCTACCGGTCGCAATCTGACATTTTTGTTTGACCAGTACGTTTATCGTGGCGGTCATCCAGATTACAAAGTTGCTTATTCCTGGGACGGCGACAGCAAATTAGCCAAGGTTACTATTACCCAAACTCAGGTAAAAGACAACAAAAATGGTAACGGGAACAGCAAAGATGTCTTTGACCTAAAAATTCCGCTCGGCTTCGGTTACAAACCAGAAAAAGATGCAGATGAGCGAAATGCTGCTAATATAAAAACTTTCACGGTTCGAGTTCACGAACGCGAGCAAAGTTTCTATTTTCCCCTAGAAGATAAGCCCGCATATATCAGTTTTGATGTCGGCAATAAATACCTAAAAACAGTTGCTCTAGAGTATGGAGTTGCCGAACTTAAAGCTCAGTTACAGTTCGATCCAGACCCGGTTTCTAGGATTTACGCCGCCCACGCTTTGGCGAAAAAGGGAGGCTTGGAAGCTGTGAAAGCGCTGTCAGAAGTTCTCAAAAAAGAGCCGTTTTGGGCTGTGCGGGCGGAAGTAGCCGGTCAGTTGGTTGATATTAAACTCGACCAAGCTTTTGATGGTTTAGTAACTGGTTTGAAGGATAAAGATGCTCGGGTGCGCCGTGCGGTGGTGAATGCGCTGGGTAAAATCAAGACTCACGAGACTTATAAGGCGCTGAGGTCGATCGTTGAAAAAGGCGATGACAGCTATTATGTAGAAGCGGCCGCAGCGAGTGCTATGGGTTCGATCGCAGGGGCGAATCCCGACGAAAAACCCACGGACGAACAGGTACTCAAAGAGTTAAAATTGGTTTTGAAGGAGCGTGAGGGCTGGAATGAGGTTGTGCGATCGGGTGCTATTTCCGGTTTGGCGCAAATGAAAACTTCGGAAGATGCGCTCAACCTGATTTTGAAATACACAGCCGTCGGTACTCCGCAAGCTTTGCGCTTGGCTGCAATTCGCTCTTTGGGGACAATTTCGACAGGTCAAACTAAGCTCAATTTGGAACGGATTTTGCATCGATTGGCAGAACTTTCTAAAGAGACTTTTTTCTTGACTCAAGTATCTGTTGTTGTCGGTTTAGGACAGATGGAAACTCGCAAAGCTATCAGAATTTTACGTTCTTTAGCTGACCAAACTCCAGACGGCCGCGTCCGCATGATGGCTGATGAAGCTGTGCAAAGAGTGCAGAAAAATGCTGGTTCTGATGCAGCGGTGAAGCAGTTGCGCGAGGAGTTAGATCAGGTGAAAAAGGACAATCAAGATTTGAAGAGTCGGATGGAAAATCTGGAGGCTAAGGCGAAGAAAGATTAGTTCAACAGTTGACAGTTGACCGCTTGACAGTTGACAGTTTGAGAGCGACCTCTACCTAGAAGGAAGAGGATTGGAGTAATGAATAGTCTGATTTTAATTTCTCCCGATCAGGGTTCCGACTTTCAACCAATTCTTTCTGGTAAGGTGCGTCGCTATGAGACTGTCGCTGCGATCGAGGATTGTTTCGGGCGACGCACCCTACCAGCTAACAGTTACAATAATTCTAGCATTAGGTATCCTGGAAGACATTTTACCAGCTCAACAGCAGCCATCTATTTTGTGGATGAATTTGCCAAAAGTCTCGAAACGCCGTTAGTTGTGTTGGGTGCAGTTTGCGATTGGCGATCGCCCTGTTATTAAAATAATCTTATTTTTTAGCTGTATTGCCTTGAAGTTTGGTATTTTAAGCACAGGTAAAATCCTACATATTTCTATTTCTGACTTAGTTATTGTCTCGACTGAGAGCGCAAATAGAACTTAAGCAATCCCACTCAATAAATAAACCGGGCTTTTTTTATGAAAAAATAGCTTTCAGCAATTATTTTTCATAAAAGGAACTGATTTTGCTGTATCGGTGGGTAAGTTCTAATAGATAATCGGGGTGTATCAACTTTTTTGTTTTGAATCTTCAACTGTCAATCAAGTTGAAGCAGCCTTTGCACCCTAAAGATTGCATAAATCATGAGTACAAGAACTATTGTATTGGTAGAACAATCGGCTGTCATTCCCTACCGCATTCAAAACGGACAAATTGAAGTAATGGTGATTACTTCTTCAACGGGTAAGCGTTGGGTGATTCCTAAAGGGTTAATTGAACCTGATATGACTCCTCAAGATTCCGCCGCTAAGGAAGCTTGGGAAGAAGCAGGTTTGTTGGGTAAGGTGTTCCCTGATTTGCTGGGAACTTATGAGTACCAAAAGTCTGGCTATATTTGTCAGGTAGAAGTATTTTTACTGCAAGTACAAACTGTTCTGGAAAAATGGCCGGAAGCTAGCTGTAGAAAGCGACAGTGGGTAACTATTCCGAAAGCAATTAAGCGGGTTAATGAACCGGAACTTAAACTTATTCTTGCTAATTTACCGAATCGGTTTTGCTGATTGAAAGGTTCGTAGTGAGGACTTTAGTCCTAATTAACTAACTCAAACATAGAGAAAGGTCGGCTCGCATTTGGGCCAAGGTACGTAGTTGCGCTTTAGCGCGCTCTTTCCTAATCTTATAAAGAGCGCTTTCATCGCAACTACGTACCTAATTTGTCTATCGCACTACAGTCGGAAAATCAATATTCCGGTGTAAATGGAAAGGACTGAAGTCCTCACTACAAACCTATGATATCGGTGTGAAAAGTTTTACCTCAAGCGTTAGCTGACAGAAAAGGAAGGCTTTCGGCTAAGTTATCCTTGACTTCAATGCCCTGTTTTCTTGCCCAAAACTGGCTTAAGAAATGAATTTGCCGCAAGCCAACAATTAAATTTAAACCTGGTACAAACATCCACCAAACTGTTAGCGGTTCTTTAATTCCTTCTTGGCGATAAAGTTCGTTAACTGTGTTATAAAGTTTGAACTGCACGATGTAAATCCAAGCAATTCCTACGAAGGAAAACCAACCAAACCATCCGGGAACGTCGGGGTCGAATATCCGCAAAGCTTGGGGGATGGCTACTCCTAAAACAAAGGGCAATAAGCAAAGTGTCCCCGACCAACCCTTGCCGTTATAACTCCGCAATTCTTCTTGAATAATCCATTTGTACCAGCCGTAATATAGCAGCAAGCTGACTCCAGATAGCAAGATTACTCGCCACAAAATGCGTGGCTTTCCTAAGGGTTTTTCGGACATTTTTAGATGTAAGATATGAATGGCTTTATTGATTATATTAACATTTGTTAATTATTGCAAAATTGCTTCTCGGATCGATCGCGCGGTAGCAGGGGCCAGCAGAACACCATTGCGGTAGTGGCCGCTAGCGATGAGAACCTTGCTGTTACTGGGAAGCGCTTCGATAATTGGGGCTGGGCGTCCTTCGGGGCGCGGGCGCAATCCCGACCATTTTCGGATGATTTCAGCTTCGGCTAAGGCTGGACAAAGTGCGATCGCCCTTGCCATCACTTCATCCAACATCTCAGCATTCGCCTGCACTTCCCCGCCGTTTTCGGGAAACTCTACCGTCGCCCCCACCCAACATTCTTGATTTGCCAAAGGTACAATGTGAATGTCATCGCAGGTAATTACTGGCGCAAAATCTGGGTTTCCCAAGGGATTTTTCAACCGCAAATGCAGCGCCTGTCCCAACACCGGGCGAATGTCCACCAATTGATTTAAGGATGCAGTGACAGCAGCAGTACCTAAGCCAGCAGATACAATTAGTTGATCGAATTTTTCAGTAACAGGCAAGATGCCTGTTCCACAAGATATTAAGTTTATTGTGGGGTTGGTACTATTTTCAGTAACAGGCAAGATGCCTGTTCCACAAGATAGGGAGTTTGTTGTGGAACAGGCATCTTGCCCGCTCTTGATGCCTTGAACTTCTACCCCAAACTGAAAATTAACTCCATTGAGCTTAGCAGCATCAACCAAAGCTAAAGTTAAAGTAGTTGGATCGACTTGCCGGTCTTGAGGCGAATAAATCCCAGCAATTATGTTATGATTTAAATCAAGATGAGGGCAAAACTCGCGCACTTGTTCCACCTCCCAAAGTTCTAATTTCCAACCTTGAGACTTGCGAGTTGCTGCTAGCTTTTCCCACTTACTTAAATCTTCTCCTTCCGAACACAGCAGCAAAATTCCCTGTTTGTTAAATGGAATTTTCCGCCCCGTAGCTGCTTCCAATTCAGGAATCAAAGTTTCGTAGCGCTGAAGGCTGGTTTCCCTTAAATGCCAATTTCTGCCCTTAGTTTTGTGGCTGATAACTCCCATCAAAACGCCGAGGGCTGCACCTGTAGAACCTTGTACTGGGGGCTGTTTGTCGAATACAGTGACTTTTAATTCGGGAAATTTACTTAGTTCAAAGGCGATCGAAGCCCCGACAATACCGCAACCAATAATTGCAATGCGAACCATTCAATTTTAGATTTTAGATTTTAGATTTTAGATTGTACAGAAGAATACCGGGCGGTTAGAAACCGCGGCTACATAAACGAAACCCGCCTCCGCGGGTTGAAGAACGGGCAGTAAAAATTACGTTTTACGTTATTTTCTTCAGTCCACGGAGGTGGACTTCGTGTGTGTAGACGCGGTTTCAACCGCCGTGGCAGTAAAAATTACGTTTTACGTTATTTTCTTCAGTCCGCGGAGGCGGACTTCGTGTGTGTAGACGCGGTTTCAACCGCCGTGTTCGTCTGTGTAGACGCGGTTTCAACCGCCGTGTTTTTGTGTGTAAACCAGGTTTCAACCCTACGTCCGATCTGCGCGACAAACTAAAGCGATTAGGCTTTAGGAAGTAGCTGCAAGAAAGTATCGAAATCCTTCACAGCTTTGCTATAACTAGCGGTGATTTTGGCATTGTCAGCCATTTTAGCAGCGTTATCAATCTCTACCAAATCAGCAAACAAACTCTTGGTCAAATCCATAGCTTGCTGTTGAGATTTCGGCAACAAACTGCCCGACACGGTTTTCATGGTGCCGCGCAATTCGCCGAGAGGCCCGTGAATGTAAGTTTTGGCATCAATCCAATTTTTTTTCTGAATTAGGGTTCCTAGGTTGTTCATGCGCGATCGGAACTCTGTCAGAGTAGGAACATAGCGCTGAATCTGTTGGATCTGGGCTGCTGTGTAAGTCGTGGGAACTTTTGCTTCGACACTGCTGCAACTAACCAGAAATGCCATCAAAAATGCCATCATCAAGGCAAAAAAGGAACGGGGACGAGTCATAGCGATTTTAGACTTTAGATTTTAGATTTCTCGTTGCGGGCCGGCACCGGGACACCGCCCCTACTTTGCACCGAGAGTTAGGTACAAAATATTATTTTACCTCCTTTTGGCGCAGAAAAGTTATCAGAGCACCGCCAACTTTTTCTGACCAATGTTCTTGAGGATAATGGGAGACTTCTTCTAGGGTGACTAACTCGGCATTTTTCATGGAATTGACTAATTTTTTAGCTGGTTCAACACTCAGCCAAGGGTCGGTTAAACCCCACACAAATAAGGTTGGGCTTGTCCATCCTTGTAAGCCGGATTCAATTTCTGCCATTGACTTTGGCAGTTGAATGTTGCGGATGGTGTTCATTAGCGATCGCCCTGCATCCGAGCTCTTCAAAAACGGGCGTCGGTAAACATCTAAATCCTTGTCTAATACCCTGATGCGACTTCCGCCTTCGAGGGTTCTGTCCACCAAAAGTGGGTCTTGCGTCAGCATATCGCCAATAAATGGCAGTCCCAACTGCTGCATTTTCCAAGGCAATTTGATATCTGCTGAAATTGGTGTATTTATAATGACTAAACGATCGATCTTATCGGGGTTTCGTAAAGCGTATTGAATGCCGGCAGATGCTAAAAATCCTTGGACGACTAGGGAAACTCGGTCTACTTCTAGGGTTTGAATAAAGCCTGTGAGGGCGTCTACAAAGGCATCGGGAGTATAAGCAAAGTCGCGTTTGTCTGGTTTTGTCGATCGCCCGTAGCCCACCCAATCCGGCGCGATCGATCGAAATCCCTGGGTCGCCAAATCCGGCATAATCGCAGTCCAGGTAAAGCTTTGGGACGGTATACCGTGCAGCAGCAACACTGGTGATTTATCACTTTCGTTTACCGGATTTGCTTCCCGATAAAACCATTCCAGTGACCCTACTTGAATTGTTTTCTCATCAATTGGCATTATTTTACTTGTTATTTATCAAAGAATAAGGCGGGTATTCCCCGCCTTACTTACTTAATAGTTGGGTACGCACAAAGCACCATTAGTCTCAACAATTGCCTAAAACCTTTTGTATCTCAGGTTTGTATCTAAGTCTCGATCCCCCTAAATCCCCCTTAAAAAGGGGGACTTTAAGAATACTCTTGTTCCCCCCTTCTTAAGGGGGGTTAGGGGGGATCTAGGCTTAATAGTAAGGCAGCAGTCTGGCACTACACAAGACGTATTTGTTGACAATGATAACTGAACGCCTTACCCAACTCATGAAAGTCCTGCTTAGAAATTCATTTCAGCAGCTTGAACTTTTTCCACCTGTTTCTTCTTGAGAACCAGCATAATTTGAGCCAACATAGTCAAAGCTACGAAAGCCATCAATCCTGTAACTCGATTGGCACTTTGTAGCACAATTTCTACATCTTTTTGACCGAAACCGCCTACATTAGGATTGTTCGTCAAAAGTTCGGCGGCTGCAACTGTTTGTCCTTCAGTAACAATCAGTTCTGGGCCTGCGGGAATTGTATCAACAACCGCTGCACCTTCTGCTGGTTGAATTGTCACTTCATAGCCACCATCTTCGGGTTGAGCAATTTTAGAAATAGTGCCAGCTACTGAGGCATTATAAACAGTATTGTTGCTCTTGGCGCCAGTAGGATAAACCTGACCGCGACCGCGGTTTCCACCGACATAAATTAGATATTTGCCGTAGTGAACTGACTTGTCAGTTGCGGGATTTGGCGACAAAACTGGGAATACCAATTCTTTGTATTGTTCACCAGGCAGCGGGCCCACTAACACAATATTTTCTTGGGTTTCGCTGTAAGGTTGGAAGTAAAGATCGCCGACTTTTTCCTTCATTTCTTCGGGAATTCTGTCAGCGGGAGCAATCTTGAAACCTTCGGGTAACATCACAACTGCGCCTACGTTCAAGCCGCCTTTAGTACCGTCGCCGGTAACTTGCTGCACGCTTTGATCGTAGGGAACTTTGACAATTGCTTCAAAAACTGTGTCAGGTAAAACAGATTGGGGGACTTCTACTTCAGTCGGTTTGGCACCGAGGTGACAGTTGGCGCAAACAATTTTGCCAGTTGCTTCGCGGGGAGTAGCGGGTGCTGTTTGCTGGGCCCAGAAAGGGTAAGCGAATGCTGCTTGGGGAAGTGCGATGTCGCTACTAAGAAAAAATCCGGCGGCGGCGATCGCAATTAAGGCAGTTTTGGCGATCGTCCTGGCACTGCGGCGAAATATCGCAGATAAGTTAGTTTGTGGCATCAGAGTATTCAATCTCAAAGGTTCAGACAATTTAGTGATTAGTCATTGGTCATTAGTCATTGGTCATTGGTCATTGGTCATTAGTTATTAGTTATTGGTTATTGGTTATTGGTTATTGGTTATTGGTTATTGAAACTAACTGCTAACCACTAACGACTAATGACTAACTACTAACTACTAACTGCTAACTAATGACTAATAACTATGACCAGGTAGGTGCTTCGCCGGTGCGGAAATCTGTTTCTTTCCAAGGGGTAAAGGCCACCTTGTCATCTGCGACAGTGGCGTGGGCCAAGGCGAGAGATAAAGGTGCGGGGCCGCGTACCACTTTGCCCTCACTGTTGTACTGAGAACCATGACAAGGACACATAAACTTGTTTTCGCTAGCATTCCAAGGCACGACGCAACCTAAGTGAGTGCAGACTGCGTTGATGCCGTATTCGGCGAGAGTTAAGTCTTTTTGCACCACGAGATAGGTGGGGTCGCCTTTGAGGCCTTGGGCCAAACTGCGATCGCCCGCAGGGTGCGAAGTCAAATATTCGCTAACGATGATGTCGTTACCCAAGGCATCTTTAGCTGTCACGCCACCGCCAACAGCCCCACTCGACGGAGGAACAAAATATTGGACAACGGGATAAAGTGCGCCCAGTGCCACACCTGTGACTGTACCGAACGTCAGCAAATTCATAAATTGGCGACGCCCCATATCGGGAACATCGGGATTTCCAGCAGAAGTTTGAGCCATGACCTGCCTTTACGGTTTTAAGTTACGTTTGTTTGTGAGCCAACTTGTACGTGCAGACAACTCGGACTATCGGTGCTAATCTGCTCGCACAAATTTGAGGCAGCGAAAATTCCTTTTAAGAATGCGCCTTCCAGCCTTTATTAGAGTATTATTACATTTTTTGAACTTTGTCTTTTAATGTTTAACAGATTCACTCAGGAGCAACCATGACGGGCAAGGATTTACACCAGCTACTCCTACAAAAATGGGGAAAGTCTTACGATATCAGATTGCGGCGGACGCGGGGCAAGATTTTTGTGCAGGTGATGTGGAAATATTTGGAACAGGTGTCTTTTCCGATGACGGAGGCTGATTATTTCGAGCATTTGGAGGCGGTGGCCAATTACCTCAATGGCTGGGGCAGCACCGAACAGGTGAGAGAATATATTGTCACTACTCGCGATCGTCCGCGCTTGGGCAAAGCTGTCAGCATTCCCCTGGATTTGGGCGAAAGAGCCTCGGAGTGGTTGCTTGACGAGTTTTGAGTCATTAGTCATCAGTCAATAGTCATCAGTCATCAGTCATCAGTCATATCCGAATGATACCGGAGTGCGAGCGTTCTGCTCGCTGCAAGGGAAACCACAACGGTCGATCGCCCCTTCGCAGCTTGTAAAGTTTTGTGTCTGGGCGGGGCTGGATTTTTTAAGTTGAAAGTCCCAAAAATCGTCAGGCAAATTTGTCAGCCAACTTGCTGGCGGTGAGAAACTAAGCTGTCGCGCAGCTAATTTTTGCAGTTTATTTTATTCAAACTCTGATGTGGCGGGCTTTCCGGCGCGAAGACTGCTGTGGGATTTAAATGTCGCAACAGCTTCTGGAGTTTTTTTAATTTTGGGCGATCGGGTTTCTAGCTGACCAAAATCATCCGAACCAATTTCTGTCAACACTTTCACATACAATGAGTCTCAGATATCTTGTGAAACTTAGGAGAATGTTGTAATGGGTGTTGCAGTTGGAATGGTTGAAGTCTTAGGATTTCCCGCTGCCGTAGAAGTTGCAGACTCAATGGTGAAAGCAGCCCGAGTTACTTTAGTTCGCTATGAAAAAATAACCCGTGCTTACTGGACAATTATAGTTCGAGGAGATATCTCTGAAGTGCAAGCAGCCGTTGCTGCTGGAATTGAATCAGTTAAAAAGGTCGATGGCGGAAAGTTGCTATCGTATCACATAATTGCTCGTCCCCACGAGAATCTCGATTACATTTTGCCGATCGGCTATACGCCTGAAGTAGAACAGTTCCGAATGTAGACAAAGTTTTGACAAAACTTTGGTATGGAATTTTAACTTTTAGTAAAATATAGAGGCGCGGGCGATCGCACCTCTATATTTTTATTGCCTGTTTATCCATCTTTTTTTGCTGCGGACACAAGTAATGTTGCAGCAGTTGGGTATGATGCGACATATTTGGTGGAAGCATAAACAAGTTTAATAAGTGCTATTTATTAAATTAATCAATCATAACGCATTATCAATATATCTGCGGTTGTTAAATTAACATGAGAGTGCAATTTAGTGTTTTTACTGCTCTTCGGAAAGAAAATTGGTTGAAAAAATTCCGTATTTTTACGGTTCCAATATGAAGGCATTCCTCCTAATACATATTCAAATAGCTGAGAAGTGACTTTCAACAAGCAATGCTAATTGATGTGAGCAAGCATTTTTTCTAGTTTATATTGAATTTCATCATTTTTAGAGTCCTGGCATTAAATAAAGTACAGAAAATAGTTACTGTTAATGAAAACTTGGGGCATATAAAGGGTAATAAATATGACAGATTTTAATTGAAGTGACAACAATACAGTGGAACAAAAGGGTATTGATATAGAAATCTGGGAACCCGAATTTATAGTCGTGCCAGTACCGAAGAACAGTACGAATGCAACTACATTTGTACAGATTCATATAGAAATTACTAATAATATACCAAGATTGTTTCCTTTCATAGATAAATTTTTAACGCCCGAACTTTTTACTGTTGACCGTAAAGAAATACGCCCTCAAAAAACGAGCGATAGACCAATAGCAACTAACTATTACAAGGGTATAGCAATTCCCCAAAATAGAGCTATAGTGCGGTCTTTTATGGCAAAGCTGTTTTGGCAAAATAACTGCCTGCAACTCCAAACGAGTCTTTTTTCTACTACCACAACCATTATTGGGCCTGAGAAAATTTATTTGTTTCAACCTTTACGACTAGGAACTTACCAGCTTCGATTCATCTACTTAACTCCGGGCGATAATTTCTTATTAGAAAATTCACCAGGGGAAATAATTAGAGTAGAAGAAAGTGAGAGAAGTTTGTTTGCAAGTCCTGCGATTAATTTACGATTTATTGAACCTGTGCCGCATCACAACAATCGAGTAGAAGTCGATAGTATGTGCTTTGAAACGCTAGTTCCTGAGCCAAGCTTAAGAGTTCCACTAACCGCATCATCTGCGAAAATTCCCGTACAGATTGGGATGAAAATTACCAACAATACCTCAACTCCTTTTCGCTTTATCTTATTTGATACATTGATTCCCCAACTAATAGGATAAAATGGTATGATACCTCGCCTAGACTGTGGCGGTAGTCTGGGATGGGTTATTCCTCAAGAATCCGACTTACAACTTGTGAAACCAGGAGAAAGCATTACTTTATTTCTCAAAGCTAGCCTTACAAGGCAAGCAAATAATCTGTTAAGCCTGATAGTTTCAGGTGGAGGTAGATCCTGTTCGAGGTTTAACGATCTCGCCTTCGGTACATACCAGATTCACTTAACATACAGATCCCTCACAGAAAAATTAGAGTTTTTATGTGAAGACCTCTGGATGGGAATGGTGAATACACCTTTTGTGGAGTTTAGGCTGATTCCGCCTTAAAGTGAGTCAAACGAGGAGGAAGAGAGAAACAGATGGTTTGCTGTATCTCCTAAATAATCAATTTGGTCGATCGTGGAAATTTATACACCTGTATCTATTAACAGCAATACAGTTGAAGTAGATGGCATTCACTTTCAAATTTTCATGCCAGATCGTGTCTTGACAATCCCCTCAAATAAGCCCTATGCTACAACTCTTGTAAAACTCGCTCTTCAGATTACGAATAAAACGGCAGCCTCGTTGCGCTTCCAATAGTTAAATAAAACGTTACAGATTCTAGGGAAATATGGTAAAAAACTGCGGTGAATTGTATCGATCGCTAATTTTTGGACTAAGCATTCGAGAGAGCCGTTCTACTGCTGGTAGTAGGGAAAATTGGTCTAAAAAAGTTCAGTATTTTTACGCTTAAAAGATTAATAGATTTGTCCTAATATATATCGTCAAATAGTAATGAGTCACTTTTAAAAAAGCAGAGCTAATTCATGTGATTAAGCATTTTGCCTTGTTTTTATTGGCTTTAATCCTTTCGGGTGTAATCGAACTGAGCCATAAGTCCGCAGGAGGGACAACGCCCTCTGATATAGGAATAACCAGGGTGGCTGAGTTGAAATCCGCTGAAATTGATGGCATCCGCTTTGAAAGCATAATGCCAGAGCCTGTATTGACCCTCCCCAAAAAACAACCTGACACTTCTGGTGTAATCGCGCTCGGCCATGTACCCAGATTGTTAGCTGGGGGTGTTGATGCCCAACTGGGGAGGGCAACTGAATTGACATCCTTTGAATCAACACATAGCAATGTAGTTGAAGTAGATGGTATCCATTTAGAAACTGTGGTGTTTAACCCGATATGGCCAATTCCAGCCAATCTGCACGGTGCAAATACCCCTGTGCAATTTGGTGTCCGCATTACCAACAAAACATCAGAGTCTATTCGCGTCCCCTTGGCGCTTAGCTTTGGTCCAAAGATTATAAAAATGGATGGTCAAGAATTAAAAATAGCCAACAAGGTAATTTCATCTGATCCACCGACCTTAAACAAACCCCTTTGTCCGTCAATCAAACCTGGAAAAAGTGAAACTTTCGTTTGGAACTGGATACTTCAGTGGCAGAATAATCAGCTTCAGCTTGAAGGTACTAATGCTCAAGGTGCCCCTTGGATTTATGAGCCTCTCAGTCCTGGCGTGTACTCGATTGCTTTAGAGTATGATGTCCGCAGCACAATAGTACGACTCTGCGAACTAATAACGCAAGTACCAAGGACAGAAGAAAAAATCTGGGTAGGTCGGGGAACTACTCCCTCAAAGAATATCAGCTTAGTCCACCTTTGAACATAAATTGCTGCAAGATTGCCATTATAAGATACTTCCAACAAAGGTTGATAAATGTTAGATATCTACTTTATAGAGGATAAAAAAATGTCATTACCCAGATATTCCCTGTTTTTATTTGTAACACCTTTGCTTGTGACACTAACAAGTCAAAAATGCGAAGCTTTCTCTATTACACCCGTAGGAGGCGGTGCTATTCAAAACTATGTGCCAGAAGTAAAATACGATTCTGGACGAGGCAAAGTCTTTCTCAATCCGCTGTCGGGGTGACAAGTCGCCTATAACGCTGATAGAATAAGGCTCATAGCTCTTATGCCTTGTTGATAATTAGGCAGTTTATGTGGAGATAAAGACATT
>NZ_JAEQCT010000109.1:13139-50246 GCF_020738205.1 Microcoleus sp. PH2017_24_DOB_U_A | reverse complement strand
TTTGCATCAAACTCTGTAGTCGGTTTTAACCGACTTTCGCTTTGAGGCAGGGGTTTAAACCCCTGCCGGACTGTGGGAAAGTAGAAAGTATCAACAAACTGGATTTGATATTAAATATTGTCTCACCACAGGACAAACACTAAATAGCGTTTCATTCTCAATTTCTTCAATTTCAACTAACGATCGCCTCCCCAAAGATTGCAGCCCGTTGAACAACTCCGAGGGCGATAAATCGGCATCTTGTAGCAATTGCTCTATCGAAACTGAATTTGCTTCGAGGCTGAGGCGGGAAATGAGCTTTTTCTCTAATTCTGACAGGCGATCGATCTGCGGGTGCAATGCTGCTGCCAATTCTTCCCCTAGGAATACCATATCATATTTCAAAAAATCTGCAACCCTGCCTCGGAATATTTCTTGAATGGTGGTGGCGACTATTTTTAACCACAATGGATTGCCTCGGTAGGCATTAATTAGGTTTTCCCATTTTTCGGGGTTTAGTAAACTTTTTTGTCGGAAAATTTCGGTGGCATCTGTACCTATGCCTTTGAGTTGTAAAGTACGAACTGGTGAATTTTCGCCTGTTAATGCGGTAATTTCTCTGGGGGTTTCCCAAGTGTGGAGGATCAAACAACTGTTGTGGGTTGTTTCTCCGATTTGTCGGAAGAGGATGCTGTAATTTTCGCAGTCTGGGCGGTAATTTCCTGCGAGTTGTCCGTTGCTGAGGAGAGTTTGCGCGTCGTCGAGGATGATGAGACAGCGGTTTTTTCGCAGATATTCCATTAACAGGGAAAGTCGATCGCCAATGCTGACTGGTAATTCGGTTTCTGGTTGATTGGCGATAAATTGAATCAGGTTTTTTAGGGTGGTTGCGAGGGGTGGAGAGGTGCGGAGACTTCGCCAAATTACGCAGTCAAAGTGATGTTGAATTTGTGGGATGAGGTGGAGGGAAAGTGCGGTTTTGCCGATGCCGCTGAGTCCTGATATGGCTGCGAGGTTGCACTTTTCTTGGACAATCCATTTTTCGAGGGTGGCGAGTTCGGATGTGCGATCGTACAATAATGAAATATGAGGGGCATCTGCTAAGTCTAGTCTGGTTTGGGGTTTTGAGGTGTCTGGGGTGGGCTTGGAGGGCGATCGATCTTTTGGAATTTCGGGAGGTTGCAAAGTGTCTCCACAAACATTGATGTTATTAATTTGTGCAAAGTCTTTCGCGAAATTTGATGAAACAATGGAGAATCGCCACCTCTCCATAGCAATTTTTAAATTTGATTTATTAACCTCTTCACCAAATACCTCTGAAAGGATTTGCCATAACTCAGAGGCTACATTTCTGACATGACCTTCAGTCCGATGGGATTCTTCTGCGATTGTAGAGTGTTTTTGACCTTTCCATACACCCAGCAGGATAGCTTTTTGCAGATCGTCCAAGTGTTCTCCTGTTTTGGCGAAAACCATTTCGTCGGCAAATCTCAAGACTTCTTGAACGTCCATTAGTCGGCTTGTGGGAATTTTAGTTATTGTATCATACTTTTTATGACATTTTATAGCAGAAATGATTAAATCTGACATTTAATGGGATAAGGCTTTGTAAAACTCATTACATTTCCTGACTTTTTATGACTAGACATAACTTGAATATTGACACGAAAATATTCTATATTTACAAGCACAACTGTACTTTTAACAGTCAATTGTATAGCTATAACAAATCAAAAAACTTCCTGTAGGAGGGAGAATTATGAGTAGCAGTAATAATACTATTGCTATCGTTAGTCTTGGGCTTGGTATTGTTGTCATCATGGGGATCGGTGGCATTGTTGCCTACTCGAATGTGAATAATCAGCTAGTTAGCACTCAAACTCAGTTACAACAAGCTCAAAAGGAGCGAGACGAGTTTAAAAAACAGAGCGAGGAAAAAGATAAAGAGATCAATGAGAAAGATAAAGAGATCAAAGATATTCGTGAAACTTCTGGCGATCGCGAAAGTCAAATTGCTCAAAAACAAGGCGAACTTCAGCGAGCTAAAGCAGAGACTCAGACGGTAAGCGGCTGCCTAAAAGGTGTATTGGAGGCAATCTCATATCAAGATGACCAAAGTAAGGCTATCTTTGCTCTAGGAGCAGTAAAGGATAAGTGCGAATCAGCCGGAAGGATCGTACAACGAATAGAAAACACACAGGATGAACAACAATCTCCTCGTACAAGCAATATCCAATCGAATTAATAAATCAGGGTGCCATTACATTTGTTCAAAAGTCAGCGAACTTCCTGCTTAGCATCGCTGCGGGTAATCGCTCTTTCTTTTTCTGAAGTGCGATCGTCCTTATGTTATTACAAGCTTAAATTATTTCTGCACACATCATTTGGTTACTAAAGCAATGAACAAAAAACTAGGAATTTTAGCGATCGCAGCTCTTTTTACTATCAGTGGGGCTATCCTTAAAGGTACTCAAATGGCTAATGCTAAGCTAGTAGCACCCACTACAGTCACTAATCAAAACTTTACAGATAATAAGTTAACAATCTTAGCGCAGGGTTATGGACAACCACAGGGTAGCCCTTGGGAACAGGTAGATGCACAAAAATACAAAAATCCCGATACCGGGCAGACTTTTTGTTTCTACTATAACCCAGGACGCTGGGCACCGTGTCCAAATCAGGGCACATCAGTTATCAGAGTGCGAAATGCCAAATGCACGGGTTCCAATATTACCCAAGCATTAGCCGATCGATGTCCACGCGCTTTGTGTGGATTAGCAGAGCTTCAAGCCAGTTTAGACGAACTTAGAAGTAACGGACGCTCAATTCCTGCTTTACCTTGTAATGGTCTCCCCTAGCAAACAGATGTGGATTTATCTAATAAGTGAGTTTGATTTTTAGGGTGCTTTGTTAACGCCCTTTATTTTACATCATTTTTGAGAGCGATCGCCCTTCCTTCACTGAAGTGCGATCGCCCTAATTATTCTTCACTCAAACTATTTCCGAGGCTAAAAGCCTACCATCAACTCGCTCATATTCATCTTCCAGTAGCCACGAGTGAGCCTCATCGTAACTTGAACCTAAAAACAGCAGTTTATAATTAGCTGATGGATCGTAAATACAACACTTACTATTTTTGCCACCCACTAACATTAGAATCCGAGGCGGGAAAACAATCGGATCTACCCACAACTCGATAAATTCCCAATCAGTGATTTGTTCCACAAGGTTTTGTGCGGAAGATAACATGATAATTATCAGTTACTTTGACTGTTCAGGTAAGATATAATTTTGGGTGCGATCGACAATCATGGGCTTTCTGTGAATGTTAATTTTGGATGATTTCAGTCAAAGTATTTCTATTATATCAAAACAGTTGAAAAACCTCGGTGTCAACTGTCAAATGCGGTGCCTCGATCGTAGTTGAATGGTCAACTGTCAACTGTCAACTGTCAATTAAGAGGGCGGGCACAGGGGCATCGCCCCTACCACAGATCGACTGTCAACTGTCAACTGTCAACTGTCAACTGTTTAAGCACTTTCCTGAATTAAATCTGCTTCCGCATCCCGTCGTCTGTTCATCCCTTTTTCAATGCTCGTTCCCAGCCAAATTCGTTTCATTTTGCGGATTTGTTCGGGAATTTTACTCACATTTTTTTTCGTAATTAAATCGCGAATAACACGCATTTCCACGCGGCGGTTTCCCTGCATACTCGTGCCGCGATTGAACACCAAACTTACCAATCCTCCTTGAACATCTGCCGGCAATTGTTCAAAACCGGGAAATGCTTCTTTTGTCAGATTGTAAAATTTAGGCACTGTGACAACATTAAAAACTTCCCATGCTAATTCCCAGGGAACAATGATGTCTCTAACACTAGCTAAACGTTCTTTTGCTGCATCCTCTGTCAACCCGCAGCACTTACTCAAACGCTGTTGCTCAACATCCCCTAATTTCTGCCAATCTTGGTTGAAAACTTCTACTGTGTTGTAACCTAGATCGTAACCGATGCCGATCGTAATTCCCGATGCTCCTTCCGGCCAAGTTGGACGCTGCAACAGCTTTTCGTAATATAGCCGCCCGCCGCCGACCTCGAATTCTAAGATTAGCTCGATCGCCCTGTATGATAAAAGTGACGAGCCCAAAGGTTCCCCAGGGAACAAAGCAGCTAGCGTTTCCGGGCCTGCTATGCCGTTTGCCAAAAATTTTTGATTGGTTTGAAACTGTTTGAGGGATGCTTCAGTTTTTGGCCCAAACTTGCCGTCAGCACTCCCTAGATTCAACCCTAACTCCAGCAAGCGTTTTTGAAGTTTCACAACATCGGAACCCGATGCACCTAATTTTAGAGTTTGCACAACCTGTTTTCCTGTAATGCGATCGGCACAATAATTTTTGCTTGATATTGTACCACAACCAGCATCTCCCAAACTATGAGATTAATTCTGCCTCACTCAGCAGAGCAAAATCGCGCGGATTGTTTAACACGAAACCGTCATTTTCTTTAATTAAATCACCAAAACAGGTGACAGGCGATCGGGCTTCATAAGCCTTGAGGGCCAACTGATAATCTGCTTCCGGCAATTCCAGATGAATTTTTCTTAGCTTCCCCACCACAAATCCCATTAATGTAATTTGGTCTGGAGATTCTGCCCCATACACTTTATTAATCCATCCCGAGATTGCAACATTAGGTAAAGCAGTGATTAAATCGCTGAGAATATCTAGCTGAGAGCGATTTTCTATAACTTCTAGTGCTTTTAAGTTTCGACACATCACCTCTGCAAAATCATCAAAATCTTGGTGAGGTGAAACCAATACTTCCCCCTCCTGACTCACAGAATTTTTCTTAATCCAAATGAATCCCTCATAAAATTTACGAGCTTTATGCCAGCCATTTATCTGTAAGTATTTCTCCAACACATTTGGCTCAATTGTTTTCAGAATGTGACTATCTCTTACAGTTACTTTCATGGCAAACTTCCCTCGCTAATGCGCTGTATCATTGACTTAAGAGCTTCTACTGTAAACTGATTGCTGCGGGGTAAAGAAACAGTCACATTTGCTATATTTTGTGTTTCTGTCTGTCCCCGCAATGACATCCAGTAGGCACAATTTCTCATACACAGTTCCGCTTCTGACTGCTGCAACCAGTCTTCTAGATTTTCTGGTACTAAAACTACAACTAAGATTCGAGGTACTAGGGCATTTCTTCTCAAATCATTGTAGTTTTTGACTTTGAGCGGATATCGGATGTAGTCGCCGTCTATCACGTCCCTTGAAGTACATTTTAATTGTAACTTCAACTCTGGAAAATAAACGCTTCCGTCACCGCTGGCAGCCGTGATTTGTAGGTCGATGCTGTCGAAGTCTAATTCTAACAGATCGATCGAGAAACCTGCCACGGCTGCCACGGCACGTACATAAGCTTTGCTGAAAAGTTCTTTCTGCTGGTTCAGTTCCATTCTAAAATAAACATCTTGCGAAAATAATATTTTTTACAATAAAGGTGTTCCACAAGTAATTATTGTAGGAGAGTTCTACCCGAAAGGCGATCGATTGGTATAATTTCTTATTCTTAGTCCGCGGAGGCGGACATTGTTTGTGTAGTAGCGGTTTCAACCGCCGAGTTTTATAAATAAAATGTAAAAAACCCCGGTTCCTTCAAGAAACCGGGGTTTTTCAGACTTAAACCGCGTGTTTTCGATACCAATCAATCGTATTTTTCAAGCCTTCTTTAAACTCCACCTCAGCCACAAAACCAAACCTTTCCTTAGCCCTTTGGGTATCCAAACAACGGCGCGGCTGACCATTCGGCTTGTCTGTTTCCCAAACAATTTCTCCCTCATATCCCATCAATTCGCAAATCGTTTCTACTAACTCGCGAATTTTAACTTCGCTATTTGTTCCCAAATTAACTGGGTCAGATTCGTTGTAAGATTGAGCTGCCATCACAATCCCGCGCGCGGCATCTGTGGAATACAAAAACTCGCGGCTGGGGCTACCATCGCCCCAAACTGGTAGTGTTTTGTCTCCTCTTTCTTGGGCTTCGTGGACTTTGCGAATTAATGCTGGGATGACGTGGGAACTTTTCGGATCGAAGTTATCTTCTGGGCCGTACAAATTCACTGGTAGCAAATAGATACCGTTGAATCCGTACTGCTGGCGATAGGATTGTAGTTGCACTAATAAGGCTTTCTTTGCTATTCCGTAGGGTGCGTTGGTTACTTCGGGATAGCCGTTCCAGAGGTCGTCTTCTTTGAAAGGAACTGGAGTCAAGTTGGGATAGGCGCAAATTGTGCCGACGCAGACGAATTTTTCGACTCCTGCTTCGTAGGCTGCGTGGATTAGTTGCGCGCCCATCATCAAATTGTCGTAAAATAGTTCTGCCGGTTTGATTAAGTTTAAACCGATGCCACCGACGTGGGCTGCTAAGTGTATGATGATGTCTTGTTGGTTGGCGGCGCGCTTGCAGTTTTCCATGATGCGAAGATCGCAGTCGATCGATCGACTAACTGAAATTTTATCAGCATCGGCCCCTGCTTTGACTAATTGGTCGATTACCTGACGGCCGAGGAAACCGGCGCCGCCCGTGACTAGGATGCGTTTGTTGCTTAAATCCAAGCTTGTCATAATTTTATCCTCGGGATTTTCAATAAAGGTCGATCGACAATTTCCAGTCTAAATTTGTTACTTTAGCAAAAAAGCTTTCCGCTACAGCAGGCGCTAACAAGTCAGTTTTAGCTGTCCCAGATAGGGGAAAATTGCTCCGTTTGTATCTGAACGTGAGATTTATGGGTTTCCAGTCCTCAACGTTTTAATGTTTTTGTTGGCCCGCACAGCCGAAAATTTGGCGATCGGTTAAGCTGGTTGTTGGAATGCCCGCACTAATAGCTACAACAATCCTCTCATCACTTGTGAACTGTTTGTATGGGTAATGCCCCGATGCGCGAATCGGGTAACAGACGGGACACTACCCATACAAATTGTTAGCAGTCACCACACCCGGGAACGGATACAAGTCCCTGACAGGATTCGGGGAGTGTCAAAAATTTTAGACTAAGAGTTCCAACTTTCAGATTCATCTGTGGAGTAAGTCCAAAATCTAAAATCTAAAATCTAAAATCTAAAATCTAAAATCTAAAATCGACTGACGGTTTAGTTTTGTGGATCAATCAAATCCGTTGCCAGAACCTCGTTCTTGCTTTTTGAGCGATTTCATGTCAGCATCTACCATTAAATGCACTAACTGCTCAAAAGTTACAGAAGGTTCCCAATTTAATTGCTGGCGCGCCTTAGTCGAATCACCAATCAACAGTTCAACTTCTGCCGGACGCAAGTAACGTTCGTCAAACTCCACATATTTTTGCCAATCTAAATTGACGTAAGTAAATGCCAAATCTAGAAATTCTTTAATGGAATG
This sequence comes from Microcoleus sp. PH2017_24_DOB_U_A, assembly GCF_020738205.1. Classification (NCBI taxonomy): domain Bacteria; kingdom Bacillati; phylum Cyanobacteriota; class Cyanophyceae; order Oscillatoriales; family Microcoleaceae; genus Microcoleus; species Microcoleus sp. PH2017_24_DOB_U_A. The sequence continues at coordinate 42,846 of NZ_JAEQCT010000109.1, read as the reverse complement.
GGTTTCGTTAGTAGCAATTACGTAATCGTCAGGCTTGTCTTGTTGCAGCATCAGCCACATTGCCTGCACGTAGTCTTTAGCAAAGCCCCAGTCCCGCTTGGAATCGAGGTTGCCCAAATAAAGTTTTTTCTGCTGGCCTGCGACAATTCTGGCAACAGCCCGAGTAATTTTGCGAGTTACAAAAGTTTCGCCACGGCGCGGAGACTCGTGATTGAACAAGATGCCGTTACAAGCAAAAAGTCCGTAGGATTCGCGATAATTTATTGTTTGCCAGTGACCGTAAACTTTGGCACAAGCGTAGGGACTTCTGGGATAAAAGGGAGTTGTTTCCTTCTGCGGAACTTCCTGCACCAAACCAAACATTTCAGAAGAACCTGCTTGATAAAACCGCACTTCTATGCCTGTGCGATTCTGGTAGTCCCGAATTGCTTCTAGTAGTCGCAATACCCCCATCCCTACGGCATCAACCGTATATTCCGGTGAGTCAAAACTGACTCTAACGTGAGATTGAGCGCCTAAGTTATAAACTTCTACAGGCTGAACTTGTTCCAATATTCGGCGGAGAGTAGTGCCGTCGGTCAAGTCGCCGTAGTGCAGAAACAACTTTGCATCCTCGCTGTGAGGATCGACATAGATATGGTCAATGCGATCGGTATTGAAACTAGAACTGCGCCGGATAATGCCGTGAACTTCGTATCCTTTCTCTAACAGTAATTCGCTCAAGTAGGACCCGTCTTGGCCTGTAATACCTGTTATTAGCGCTCGCTTGCGTTGCGTCATCTGATTTTCCTTTGACAGGCTGTGTTAATTCACTTCGGACTTTCAGGGTAGAGGCTGTTGTTGCCTGCCCGTCGTATGCTCAAGCTCTACCTTAACTCACAATTCTTCGATCGGCATCAAGGAAGTGTTTTGTTTGAGTAAAGAGTTTGCCGCTTGCTGTCAGTAGTCAGCCTCAGTGGTCAGTAACAAACAAAACTAACTACCGATGGCTGACTGCCGACAAAAATTAATATGCGCCGTTATTTTTGGGGAAAATCACAACTCCAATTGTTTTGAAAACAATCCACATATCCATCCAAAGGTTTTTGTCATTGGCGTAATACAGGTCGATTTGGACTCGCCGGGGATACGGAATGTCGTTGCGACCGGACACTTGCCACAAGCCTGTAATTCCAGGTCTGATGGTGAGAATTTTGTTGATGTGACGGCCGTATCTCGGCAGTTCTTCTTCAACTAAAGGTCTCGGCCCGACGACGCTCATATCTCCTTTTAATACATTCCAAAACTGGGGGAACTCGTCTAAACTGGTCATTCGTAAAAATCTTCCAATCCAGGTAATTCGAGGGTCTTGTTTAAGCTTGAAATTGTCCTCAAACTCTTGACGCAAATGCGGAGATTTTTCCATGATTTCCAGCAATATGTCGTCCGCATTTTCCACCATCGTTCTAAATTTAAGGCAATAAAACATTTTACGGTTTTTGCCTACTCGTTCCTGTACGTAAAAGATAGGCCCGGACGAGCTTAAGGCGATAGAGAGAGCCAAAAGCAGGTAAACCGGAGCAAACAGGATTAGAACCGATAAGGAAAAGAGAATGTCAAATAACCGCTTGAAAAATTCTCCGTCGAGTCTCTCTAGAGAACGACTTATGCGTCTATCTCCTTGCAGGACAGGCGCAAAACCGCGTCTTGCGATCGCTCGAATTACCTTGCCGGAGATTAGTTGGCTGTCGGCAGTCATCTTACTCCTTCACTTCACACCACACACAGTCACGATCATAAGGCCTCAAGACGCTTTGTTCTCTGAATTATGTTTCAAATACTCAATTTTCTTGCGGAAAGGGGCAGTTGACTGTTGTCAGTTGACTGTTGACGGTTGGCAGTTGGCGGTTGCACTCAGACATGATGGAGGAGACGGCAGTGCCGTGTCCCTACATTAATCACCGTAGGGACACGGCACTGCCGTCTCCTCATTTCGGGCAATGTTGATTCCGGTGCAACCGGAATTGATATCAAGTCTGAGTAAAATCACCGGATTGAAATTCCTGATAGGAGTGTTCCACAAAAGCTAGATAGCGCTGCTCAAAGACTTCCGGGGCAAACTGGGAGGCGCGCAAGCGTGCCATTTCTGGCCCAAATTTGCCTTGCAACTGCTCAAATTCTTCGACAGCTTCGACTATTGCTGCTGGGGTTTGGGAGGGGAAAAATAAACCTGTCCCAGTCTCAGGGTGTTGGCGAATGTCGAGCACTGTCTCCAAAGCGCCGCCTGCTGCATAGGCAATTACTGGTGTCCCGCAAGCTTGAGCTTCTACTAAAGCGATGCCAAAATCTTCGCAAGCTGCATAGACAAAGGCTTTCGCTTCTGCCATGTACTTTTCCACTACGGAGGCGGGCTGCCAGCCGAGTAGTTGCACGTTGGGTTTGGCGATTTGCCGAATCATTTCTAATTCTGGCCCGGTGCCGATGACAATGAGAGTATGCCCGAGTTGATTGAATGCTTGGACGATCGCACTTACGTTTTTGTAGCTTACCAACCGGCACACTGTCACGTAAAAGTCTTGTTTTTGCCGCATCAAGGAAAATCTCTCGATATTTACCGGCGGATAAATCACCTCGGCGCGCCGTCGGTAGCACCGCCAAATTCGGCGTGCGGTGTGTTGGGAGTTGGCGATGAAATAATCGACGCGGTTGGCAGAAATTACATCCCACTGCCGCAGTCGGTGCAACAAATATCGCGTCAGCAAGCCCGGGATGCCCCGTCCGGCTTTGCTGCTGCGTAAATAGTCAAAAGTTAAGTCCCAAGCGTAGCGCATGGGCGTGTGGCAGTAGCAGACGTGCATTTGCCCTGGACTGCTGAGGATGCCTTTGGCGACGGCGTGGGAGGATGAGAGGATGATGTCGTATTCTCGCAGATCTAGTTGTTCGATCGCGATCGGCAGAAATGGCAAATATTTTTGCACGCCGCTGCGGGCCTTGGGGAAATTCTGCAAAAATGTCGTGCCAATCTGTCGCCCGAACAGATAGCTTTCGGGATTCGCCGATTCAAAGTCAATCAGGGCATAGATATCAGCGTCTATGTATTTGAGGATTTCGGCAACTACGAGTTCTGAACCGCCGGTAGCTAAGGGCGTCAACCATTCATGAACTAGGGCGTATTTGAGTTTTTTCACTTTATGTAGTCGATCGAACGATTTGTGAGCGCCAGTTCTGTCAATATTAGTCTTACCGAGGGATCGCTTACGCACCCTCAAGCCATCAACCGTGTTTCTACGCAGGCGACTCGATTGTAGATTTTAGATTTTAGATTTTAGATTTTAGATTTACTCCACGGATTAATCTGGGATTTTGAACAGAAGTCTAAAATTTTGGACTCGAAACTCACCAGCATCGGGTATTTGTAAGAATTTTTTTGGGTGCTTCAAACCAATATTTTTTGGGAGCAACGGGGTTTTTGTCAAATCGGAAATAGCAAAACCGCACTCTGCGGGAAATTTCCCGCCGATTGTTGACAAATAATACTATTAGGCGGAATACTGTAGGTGATTTGCGATCGCCAAAATGTGTGGAACGGGCGATCGAACTAACGTGGTGTGAGGAAAAAATGTCCAAATTTTTGTGGAAAGGACTTTTAGCAAGTCCCGCTGTACTAGCAGCAAGTTTAGTCGTATCTTCGACAGCCCTAGCAGCAGAGCAACCTGTAGAAATTGCCGCAGCTCAAGCCAATCAATTGGAATTAGCAGGTGCTGCAACCGAGGCAGCACAGCCTGAAATAGCAGCAATAACGGCAGAACCAGCGTCAGTAGTTAACAACTTAACTGTTGAGACTATTGAAAATAACAATCTCGCAGCAAAAGTAGCCCGAGTTGCCGAACCAGCCGCATCACCGGAAAACAACGCAGTTGCAGCAGCAGACTTAACCGAAACCAAACCCGCAGTCGCGCCCGCCAACTTAAATGCCGAGCAACCTGTCGCAGAGCAAATCCCCGCAGTCGCGCCCGCCAACTCCAGCGAAAAACCCGCTGTACCAACTAATGTCAGCGCCGACAAAGCAGCCGCAAAACCCCAGCAGATTTCCCAATCAACTGCTCCAATTGCCCAGCCTCCAGCGCAGTCAAATGTTTTAGAACAAATCAACCAATACAGCGCAGAAGGCAGCAGCGAAGATGCAGTCGGCCAAGTAACCTCCGTTTCGCAACTTTCCGACGTGCGGCCCACCGATTGGGCATTCCAAGCTTTGCAATCCCTAGTAGAGCGCTACGGGTGCATTGCCGGCTATCCTGACGGCACCTATCGCGGCAACCGGGCGATGACTCGCTACGAGTTTGCAGCGGGTTTAAATGCCTGTTTGGATAAAGTCAACGAGCTGATTAAAGGCGGTACCAGGGGTTTAGCCACAAAAGAAGATTTGGCTGCTGTGCAAAAGCTGCAAGAAGAGTTTGCAGCGGAATTGGCAACTTTGCGCGGGCGCGTCGATGCCTTGGAAGCGCGCACCTCTGAATTAGAAGCAAATCAGTTTTCGACTACGACTAAACTCAACGGCGAAGTAATCTTTGCATTGACAGGTATCGCCCGGGGAGAAGATGCTGACGGCCGCGATGCCGATCGAAGCACGGCTTTTGGCAGCAGGGTTCGTCTCAATTTTGACACGAGTTTCACTGGTAAAGACTTGCTGAGAACTCGACTGCAAGTTTTGAATCTGGGTTCGTTTTCTACTAATAATACTAAAACTGCTGAAGGGGAATTGCGGTTTAACGCCGGGCCTTTTGGAACAGCTAGCAATACAGTCGGTTTAGATGCGCTGTTTTACCAATTTCCCCTCGGCAAAAGCACTACTGTAATTCTCGAAGCCAATGCCGGTGCCGCTGACGATTTTACTAACACTGTCAATCCTTACTTTGACGGAGATGGCGGTAGCGGTGCTCTTTCTAACTTCGGCACTCGCAACCCGATTTACTATTTGACTGCGGGTACTGGTATCGCTGTGCGGCAGCAATTGGGAGAAAAACTTGAGCTGAGTTTGGGATATTTGGCCGGCAACGCTGCAAGCCCGACGCAGGGTAACGGTTTGTTCAACGGTTCTTACGGCGCTTTGGCTCAGTTGACTTTCAAACCGACAAGCACTATGGCTTTAGGTTTAACTTACGTCAATTCCTACAACTTCGTCACTGGTACGGGCAGCAACGCTTCTAATTTTCCGGTACGTCTCGGTTCCTTCGGCATCGACAGCGACAATAATCTGCCAGTTTCTAGCAATTCCTACGGCGCCCAAGCTTCGTGGAGAGTGCGGCCTGGATTGGCAATTGGCGGTTGGGCTGGTTACACTAACCAGCGCATTTTATCTAACTTGGCTACTCCTACCGGTTCTGTGCAGCGCGGAGACCAAAAAATCTGGAACTGGGCTGTTACTGTGGCTTTTCCCGATTTGTTGAAAGAGGGAAATGTGGCGGGCTTTCTGGTAGGTATGGAGCCGCGAGTAACAAGTTCTACTAATCGGACTTTGCCGGAAGATAAGGATACTTCTCTTCACATTGAAGGGTTCTATCAGTTTAAGTTGAGCGACAATATTTCGATCACTCCGGGTGTGATTTGGCTGACTGCTCCTGACCACAATAAGAGTAATTCTGATTTGGTAATTGGGGTGGTGAGAACTACGTTTACTTTCTAGGCTCAGCCCTTTTGGTTTTTGGCTTTGGGATTTGGGATTTGGGATTGGCAGTTTTAATCTCAAATCTCAGGCCGCCAATTTCAAACTGGTTGAAAAACTCAGATTCTGTGGCACCCATGCTTTATTGAGAGTTGCTATAGATGGCAATGAACAATATTGGTTAAGATTGTAGACGGGCATTTCTTGCCAACACTCGCGACAAAACCAGTAAACTTGTTGCTGGCGAAAGTGACGCAGCATCGGATTGGAGCAGCAGGGACAGTCTGTATTCTGGTTAACTTGACCGAGGATTTGATTTGAGCTGCTGGATGCGTCTGTCATAATAACCTCTTTTTTAACTCAGATATATTTCACTGTTGTTGGAAAGTGCTGTAACCTGGCTTGAAACACCAACACCATGACTGTAAAAGTGAAAAGTAAAGATTTGGTAAAAAAGATAAGGTTGTTAAGGAATTGAGTTAACTTGAAATATTTCGCAACAATAAATAGTTAGACTTGTTAAAAAATGCAGGTTGAGGGAAGCTCCAAACTCTTATGCAGTAAGTCATTCCCTTTCTGTCAAGTATTGCTAAAACCTAATTAATTGTTGGGTGGAGTGAATGTCCGAGTTGTTTGTACTCAGCTCGCGCAGAGGTGCGTCGCTATGAATTTGTTGATTTTTTGGCGAGGGATTTTGAGTGGCGGCACACCCTACGAATCAAATTTTGGGACGGGCTAGAAGCCCATCCCACAAGAAAAAAGATTTTTGTGGGATGGGCTTCTAGCCCGTCCTAACTATTTTTGCAAGAAGTCTATTGTTCTTGTGGGATGGGCGTCCCGCCCGTCCCACAAATATGTGTAAATTCTTTCGCGATCCTCAGACTGAGCGATGTGAGATTTTAGTCTAAGTCCCAGCCTAAGGCCTGAGCAATCTGAACGGACAGCATAGCTGGATCGAGGGGATTTACAATCACTGCTGCTATTTTATCTTGTGGGAACAAGCTCTGTTGTAGATCGACCCATTTCGCTTTGAGAGTTAGCAGCACAACTGGAATTGCTTGGGTTGTGGGCAGTGTTTTTAGTTGTTTGAGAAATAGGAATTCATCTATGGCGCCAGTGGAAATATCCAAAATTATGCTATCGGGCTGATAGAGTATTGCTTGTCGCAAGCCTTCCAGGGTTGAATTGGCAACTCGCACGTTCCAACCTCCTAAGTCGGTTAAACAAGCTTTTACTACTTCCTGCATATTTGGTTCTTTGTAAATCAGTAAAATTGTTTTGGTGGTCATAGCAACCACTTCCAAAGCCTTCATTTGATTTTGATATTCGAGATACTGCGTGACATCATTGAATAACTGAAAAAGCATTCATGTAGTCTCCTCTTATGCTAAGAGCTTTTAGCTGTATCCCGGAAGCCTAGATAACCACGGTAAGGAATTGGTAAAGATTTTACTATCGTTACAAAACTTGACAAATAATCTTAAAATTCTTCATCCCACCCCAAAATCTCTGCGACTTCTACCGTCAGGCTGGTGGGTTGGATTGGTTTGGCAATTACGCCTGTGACGCCCATTTGGGCAAATTTTGCCCGATCGCTCGGCAGGACTTTTGCTGTCAGCAGAATCACCGGAATCGATCGCGTCTTGGGATCGGATTGAAGGCGATCGTACACAGCAAATCCATCCATTCCCGGCATAGATACATCGAGCAAAATGGCTGATGGTTGTTGTGTTTGGACTATTTGTAAACACTCTTCTCCCGATGCTGCTACCAGCGTTTCCCATCCGCCTAGATCTTCTAAACACGCTTGCACCAATTCTCGGAGGTGTTCTTGATCGTCAACTACTAAAATTAATCTGTCAGTCATGGGATTTGAGATTTTAGATTTGGGATTTTAGATTTTAGAGAGTCCTGGGCGTTAGGTACGTAGTTGCGCTTCAGCGCTCTAAATTATGAAAGAGCGCTGAAGCGCAACAACATACCTTTATTGAAGGTGACAGTTATTCGATCGCAGGTAAGGGCAATGTAAAGAAAAATGTGCTGCCTTCACCTAAAATACTTTCTGCCCAGATTTTTCCACCGTGCTGCTCAATAATACTGCGACAGATGGGCAATCCTAACCCGGTTCCTCCTTTTTCGCGGGAATCTGAGGCATCGACTTGTTGAAATCGCCCAAAAACGAGTTCTAATTTATCGGCTGGAATGCCCCGCCCGCGATCGCGAACTTGGAACAGCACGCAGTCTGTTTGGTTTTCCGCACTCAGGTAAATGGTGGCACCGACAGGCGAAAATTTAAGAGCATTACTAAGTAAATTTGTCAAGGTTTGGAGGATGGCATCTGCTGCGGCCCAGACTTCTGCATCGGTGGGGATAATAATTAATGAAATCTGGTGTTGATTGGCGATCGCCTGGAGGGCATCTACTACTTGCTGCATCAAATCTGCGGCTTTGCAAAGGGTTTTATCGAGAAATGCTCGCCCGGACTCCAGCCGTTCCAAATCTAAAATATCATTCACCAGGTTTACCAAACGATTGGTATCAAGTAGGGCAATTTCGATCATGCGCCGGGACTTTTCGGGTTTTTTATCGTAAATTCCAGTTTTTAATAGTCCTAAGGACATTTGAATTGCTGTCAGAGGAGTACGCAGTTCGTGGCTGACAATGCCGATGAATTCATCCTTAATTTGTTCGATTTTGTTGCGTTCGGTGATATCTTCGCCAATGCTGATACTGCCGATCACGGTTCCATCTGAATCTTGCAGCGTTGTATTGTTCCAAGCAATGAATCGTTCTTCGCCGGATTTGGTCAAGATGACATTTCGATAATAGGGATGAGCATTGTGAGTCAAGAGTTGCAAGAAGTCGGCTTCAGTTGATTTTATACTAGAGCTAGGAAAAAAGTTTTCAAACCAATTTTTGCCTAAAACTTCTTCGTGAGTATACCCTGTGAGACCGACAAAAAATGGATTGACGTAGTTGATATTTCCCGACGCATCGAGTCCGACAACAATCAACTGCACATTCTCCAAAAGCGATCGCCAGCGCCGTTCGGCTTCTCGGATGACGGCGGTGGCTTGTTGGCGTTCTTGCAATTCGAGTTCAAGTTGGGTGTAGAGTTGGGATTGCTGAATGGCGATCGCCAATTGGCTGCTAATCTGTTCGAGCAATTCAATTTCCCAAGATTGCCAATTGCGAGGTGCAGTATTTTGGTAGATGATTAACAATCCCCAGAGGAATTCTCCCGAAAATATGGGAACTGCCAAATATGCCTTGGCTTGAAATTGTTGCAAGAGTTGGATGTGACAGGGATGAAGTCCAGCTTCCTCAATATCGGCGATCGCAAAGGTTTCGTGATTGCGGAAGCGACCTCCTTTAGTTTCTTGCAGGTAGACATCTTCACAAGCTTTTTGAATATTGCATTCCACCAGTTTTACCCACTGCGGATCGACTGACTCAACCACAAAATCTCCACTCCAATCGGGAGTGAAACGATAAATCGCAGCGCGATCGACTTGTAATGTTTGCTTGACTTCTGTGACGGCAGTATTCAGAATGTCCTTGAGGTCTAAAGATTGGCGAATCGCTTGAGTAATAGTCCAGAGCAAACTTTCTTGTCGCGATTTCTGTTCTAGAGCTAATCGGCGCTGTTCTTCGCTCTCTCGCAAAGCTAATTCAGCTTGTTCTCGCTCTCTTTGGCTCTGTTTGCGATCGCTGATATCAAACAATGTTGAGCGGGTCATCATAAAGTTGCCTGCTGCATCTTCTATCGCGGTAGCATTCAGGTTAAACCAACGGCTTGAGCCGTCTTTAGTGGACATCTCGAACTCCAGGTTTTCGACCCAGCCTTGTTGTTTTAACTTGGGAAAGTTTTCATAAAAAACTTGTTTGCCATCTGGTGATAGCAGATCCAAAAACTTAATTTTATACAGCAGTTCATCCCGGGTATAGCCTAACCACTTTAGTTCTGTATCGTTAATCCGAACCATTGTCCCCTCGGCATCCAGGGAGTGATAGCCACAGGGAGCATTGTTGTAGAGGTCTTCTACTTCACGGATATATTGCTGCAAGACTAATTCTGCTGCTTTTCGCTGGGTAACATCACTGTTAATTTCTAGGATTTTAATTGGTCTACCTGCATCATCTTTTTGGACAACCCAACGGCTAGATACAGTAATTTGGCGATCGTCCCTAGTGTAATGAATTAGTTCTCCTTCCCAGTAACCTGTTTCAAACAGTTCTGCTTGAATTTCTGCCAATGGCTGCGGAAATTGCGTTTTGAACAAACTGTGCGATTCTTGTCCGAAGGCCTCGGCTTTTGTCCAGCCATACATCAACTCGGCTCCCTGATTCCAAAAGGTGATGACTGAGTTTAAATCCCAGGTGATAATACTATCGTGGGCGAGATCGAGCAGTTGTGCTTGTTCTGTGAGGAGTTGATAGGCGTGGTCTTTTTCGAGTAAGGTAACTAACAGACGATCGTTGACTTCGGTGAGTTGGGCTGTTCTTTCTGTTACCCGTTTTTCGAGTTCGGTATTGATTTGTTGGAGGGCAATTTGTGCTTGTTTGCGATCGGTAATATCTTCAGTGAAGAGAATGATGCCACCAACATCGCCATTGCTGCGATACCAGGGGTGAATTTCCCACCGCAACCATTGCAGGGAGCCATCTGAGTGTACAAACCGATCTTCATCGCATTTTTCAATGAAACCTGCGAAACCGCGCTGGTGGAATTGCTTCCACTCCTCTGGAATATTCGGAAAAAGCTCGTAGTGCGATCGCCCAATTATCGATCCTAGGTCATTGAGCAGATATTCATCAACCCATCGCTGCATGGAGCGATCGAACATCACAATACTGGCGGGAGCATATTTGATGAACAATTGCAGTTTTTCCTGAGTCTCCTCTAATGTTAGTTCTGCTTGTTTGCGATCGGTAATATTGTCAGAAAAGACAATGATGCCACCAACATCTCCATTGCTGCGATACCAGGGGTGAACTTCCCACCGGAACCATTGCTGCGATCCATCTGGATAGATTAATTTATCTTCTTCGCATTTCTGAACAAGCCCTGCAAAACCGCGCTGGTGGCTTTGTTTCAAATGAAGAGGCAGATCGGGAAAAAGCTCGTAGTGCGATCGCCCAATTATCGATTCTAGGTCATCGATCTCAAAGAGCGATCGAACATCACAATACTGGCGGGAGCATATTTGATGAACAATTGCAGTTTTTCCTGAGTCTCCTCTAATGTTAGTTCTGCTTGTTTGCGCTCTCTAAGTTCGGTTTGTAGCTGTTCCAATAAATCAGCTTGTTGGATGGCAATACTAGCTTGTGCAGACAACTGTCGCAGCAATTCTATTTCTGAAGCTTGCCATTCTCGCGGCGCAACGCAGTGATGAGCAATTAGCAAACCCCAAAGATTTTCACCTTGGAGAATCGGCACGACTAAATTTGCCCTGACTTGGAGATTTGTCAGAAATTCTAGGTGACAGGGAGCAATTTGTGCCCTATAAATATCTGATTTAGCGGTGACTAAGCCTTGTCTGAAGCGTTCAAAATAGCTTTCACTAAGGCAAGGATCGTGTATCTGAGTGGATAGGATTGGTCTCGCTTCTGAACCAACTGACTCTACCACAACCCTGCCGCTCAAGTCTGGGGCTAATTGAAAGATAATTACGCGATCGCAGAGCAGAATATTTCTAATTTCTGTTACCGTGGTGTTGAGAATATCTTCTAATTTCAGGGAATCGCGGATAGCAAGTGCTGTTTTAGCCAGGATTTGCTGTTGCTGTCGCTGCCATTCCCGTTCTCTCATCAGTTGGCTGTGTCGCAGAACATAGCTAATGGAACGCTGCAAAACTTCTGGGGTAATCTGGCTTTTTTGTAAATAATCCTGAGCGCCGCTTTTGAGTAAATCAACGGCCATTTGTAGATTTCCCTGCCCTGTAAGCACGATCGCAGGAAGCGTATTTCGCCCAGTCTGTTGCAGCAGTTCCTCCAACAACTCTAACCCATCTATATCGGGTAAATAGTAATCTAGTAGCAAAATATCTGGGATCTGGTGCTGGCACCATTGCAGCGCATCTTCACCGTTATCAAATTCGACAATATTGTAGGTGCGATCGCTATCTTGCAACAAAAATCGGCGGTAGGTAGCGCGATCGACTTCTGAGTCGTCTACGAACAGAATCGTGTATTGGCCAGTTGCTTCAGGGCGGGTGGCCAAACCCAGAGAGTCCGGGAGGGTTAAGGTTGGCACTGCCGATGCTGTCGGTGGTAGCCCAGTTGCGGATTGCGATCGTCGGGCCTGCTGGAGAGCCGCCACTTCTGAGCGCAACAACTCTAATTCAGCAATCAGTTTGTCTTTAGTTTTGTCGATGTCTTCCATACTATTTAATGTTTTTGAAAGTGGTGATAAATAAAATCAGATTATGATAATTTTGGTAAAATTGAAAATTCAAACCAATATCGAAATAAAGTGTGTATCGTCTCGGTCAAAGTAGAGATCCCCATTTGTTTCAAAATATAACCATTCGCCCCTTGTTTGTAGCATCTAGGTAAGTCTAGTTCATTCAGTTGACAGTTGACTGTTGACTGTTGACAGCAACCTCTTCCGGTCAGTCCGAGGATTGGAGTAATGAATGCTCTTCTTTTAATTTATACGCCAAACCCAGAGGCTTTCAAGCAATTATTTCTGGTGAATTGTCAACACTCGTTTACCCTACTAATAATGTTGCATGATTTTTTCATTTTGGTATTACTGAGAAAGTCGAAAAATGTTAGAATGAATGGTTTTAGTAAGTTTAAGTATTTCGTGGCTTCAGGTTCGGAGCGGTGCGTTTGATGCGGCTGAGTACCCGTGTCACGAGTTCTGGCCCTAGAACTGGTTTGGTAATGAAGTCATCGGCTCCGGCTACAAAGGCTTGGCTGAGGGAATCTGCATCGGTGTGAGCAGTTACAACTAAGATTGGCAAATCTCCCCACTGCGTATCCTGCCGCACCACCTGGCACAACTCTAGCCCGCTAATTTGTGGCATCTCCAAATCGAGTATGACTAAGTTGGGCGAAGTTGTAACCAGCACCTCCCAAAATCCTTGAGGATCGGTTAATTTTATCACGTGCAAACCCCAAGGTATTAGCAGTGCAGATAAGTGAGCTAAAATAGCAGGATCGTCGTCAACAATTAATACTTTGGCTTGCGGGGCTTTAGTTTTGGTTAAGATACGGGATATGGCTTGAAAAATTTGGTCGGTGGTGGCAGGTTTGTGTAAAAATTGTTTGGCACCTAGGCGAGATACTGCTAGCCGATCGCCCAAACTGTCGCGCCCTGTAAATACAATTACGGGCAGGTTGGGCGATCGCTCGTTGAGTTCTCGCAGCAGCGTCAATCCATCTTCTTCTGTGTCGGGAAAGCTTAAATCTATTAAAATCAGATCGGGCATTGACATAGCCAAGCGCGATCGGGCAGCAGCGACATTCGGAGCAATTTTCATCCGAATTTTCCAAGTTTCGGATTCTGCTTTTAAGGATTCCGTCAAAGCAGTATCATCGTCAACTACTAGCACTCGATGACATACCGCGGTAGGCACTGGTGAATTGGTTGACGTAACTGTTGGTTTGGCTAATTCCTGCTCTAATCCTGTCACTACTTCCGAAAATCGTGTGATTTCTTCAGCAGTGAAAGGGCGAAGAACACCACAGGCGTTGACTGGGCTAACGGAGATTAGTAAATGCTCTGCCGATCGCGCTAATTTCGATCCTTCTGGATACCCAAAGGATGCCATAGAGCCTGCTAATTTATGCGCTTCATGCTTGGCCGCTCGATATAATTCGAGTTCCAAATTTCCGGCAATCATAGCGGTTTTTGCTTCCGACAAGACGGCAATTTGTTGCTGAAATACTCCTCGAAACCGCTCTAGCACTTTGTCAATCGCAGACGGATCTCCAGCGCGAGATTTCTGTTTGTTGGTGCTGTTGGTGCTAGAATTGTTTGAAAGCAGCGGTGCGGATTGGGGACTTCGCTTGAGTCGATAGCCCATGCCATAAACTGTTTCGATCATTTCTTCAGTCAAGCCGCCTGCTTTGAGTTTTTTTCGGATATCCTTAATATGAGTGTTTATGGCGCGATCGGTTGGTACATCGTCAAATCCCCACAGGCGATCGAGAATGGCGCTGCGGCTGAAGATGCGATCGGGATTTCGCATAAACAATTCCAGCAGGTTGTATTCTTTGGCTGTCAGTGAAATAAGTTGTTCGCCAAAGGTTACTCGCCCTGAATCCATGTCTAAACAAAGATTTCCCCAAGTCAATGTAGTGGATGAGTCTTTAGCAAAACTCCCAGGAGAAACTGCTTTAGAGCGCCGCAATAATGTGCGGATTCTTGCTAGCAATACTTCCGTACCGCAAGGCTTGTTGATGTAATCATCGGCTCCGGCGTCGAACCCTGCTACCACATCGGCATCTGAATCGTTTGCTGTCAGTAACAGGATCGGTTTGCGGTAGTTTTGCGATCGCAGTTGCCGGCACAGACTAATCCCATCTAGTTTTGGAACCTGCACGTCGAGCAAAATCAGGTCATACTCAATCAATGTTGCCAAGTCTAAGCCCGCTTGTCCGTCGCTGGCGCGATCGATCGTGTAGTCATTTGCTTCCAACACCTTTGCCAGTGTCGCACTCAGTAATGTATCATCTTCTACTAGCAGAATTCTGATCGGAGACTTGTTCATTGTGGTTGTAGGGTGCAATTCCGATGCGCTCAAGGCTGGTGGTGTAAGGCATTGGTCTTTCTTCTCATTCGATCGTAGGTTTGAATTTTAGAATATTCGGGCGATCGGACTTATTGATAATTTATTCATGCTAAGGGAGAATTAGTTGTGGGTCAGATTAATTTTAATTGATTGTATTAAAAAAAATTGCCTTTTTTTTTTAGGGTTCACACCTTGACTGCGAGCATTCAATCAAGTATAATTAGATAATGGAAATACTGGCAAAATTAAATTTTAAGTCACCACTTCCATTATCTAAAATATACCCCGGAAGTTGAGCAAAGTCAATAGGTAATAGTTCTTTTTTAGGGCGAATTTTTCAGAAGAAGCGATCGATCGCACTAACTAATTGTAGTTTAGACTTATTGTATAAATTTTTGAGTAATACGAAAACCGCAGATTTAAAGCAGATTGACGCAGATTAACGCAGATGAATTTCTAGATAGTCTGGGAATCAGTGCAAGAGGAAAAACGATCGTAAATTACAGAAAATTTGTACAATCAGAGGTGAGACGAGCAATTGCATTCATTCACTTTCCTCTCTTAAAAAGCATCTGCGTTAATCCGTGTTCATCTGCCTGACATCTGCGGTTGCCGGATCCAGCAAAGATTTATGGAATAAGTCGTCTTGTAGTTCTAAGTTTAAACAGAAACGACCAGCTTTAGCAAAAGCTGGTCTGCACAAAAAGTTAAATCCGTTGTGTTTTTTCCCACAGTGTTTTTCTCACAGTGAGGAAACCCAAGTTGCACGTTTCTTTGCAGCGGGTTACAAGAGCAATATCATCCCTCTTCAGCGGTATTTTAGCAAGAAAATTTATTTTTTGCAATAAAACGTTACATTGGAGACAGATTTTTATGTTTGATCGTTCGGACTTCAGTCCTCTGTTATTGGATGCGGAGTGAAATCCTCACTACGAACCTGCCGGGGCTTGCTGCGGCCGACCCCAGACAATTCGCTCTTGCTTGTACACAACCATACCAGGCTTCGCACCCTTCGGCTTGTACACATATTTCGGTTCTGTATAAACCACCGGAACTTGTTCGCTGTGGCGGGCGCGACTGTAGTATGCAGTCATGTCTGCCGCAAATTGCAAATCGGTTTCTTCAGCAACTGTACCGGGTGTGAGGCGCAGCAAGGCGTGACTTCCGGGAATCTCTAGGGTGTGAAACCATAAATCGTAGTCGTTGGCTGTACGAAAGGTGAGTTGGTCGTTTTGGCGGTTGTTGCGCCCGATTAATAGTTCAAAGCCGCTGGGGGTTTGGTAGCGGTGAAATTCGATCGCAGCATTTTTGTCACTGCCACGGTAATCTGATACAACTAGATATTTTTGCTGAATCAGTTCTTCGCGGATTTCGGCGAGGGTTTGCAAATCTTGGGTGTTGCGGTAGGCTTCTAATACCGAAAGTGCGGCTTCGACTTGTTCTAAATAGTCGATTTCTTCTTGTACTGCTGCTAACAACGGTTCTACTGCAATGCGAGCTCTTTTAAGTTTTTGGTGTTTTTTGTAAATTGCTTGAGCGTTTTGAACGGCGTTTTTTTCCACGTTTAGTGGAATAATTACTGGTTTTTCGGTTTCAAAGTCTGGGAGAGAAATTGATTTCATTCCCGGTTTCCAATGCTGCAAGTTTGCCATTAACAAGTCGGCTTGGGATTTGTGAGTGTCTGCATCTGCTGATTGCTGCAAGCGTTCTTTAAATGTGTTGGCTTTGAGGCGCAGTTTTGCTAGGACGTTGTTGAGTTTTTGGGTTAGTTGATGCCGCAGTTGGGCAAATACTTGTTGGTTGATTTCGCCTGTGTAGTAACTGTTGAGTAATTGTTGAACGGAAGAGAAGGAAGAAGGAAGAGGCAAGAAGGAAGAAGGAAGAGTGGAGTTAGATTCGTTGGCAGATTCAGCTTCTGAATAGAAGGAAGAAGGAAGAGGGGAATTAGATTTGTTTTCGGGATTTGTTTCTTTTTCGTCTGGTTTTGGCCAGTCGATGACGCTGTAGCCTTCGGGGGTAAAACTTGGTTGAAATTTGGAGTTTTCTAGACATTGCAACCAGTACAGCCAGCGATGAAATAGTTGCTGCCATTGGTGGGGATTTAGGCTGTCTGTGGATTGTTCGGGGTCGAGATTTGCCGATCGAATCATCGATACAACTAAGACTTTACTCAACCCTCGGTAATTCTTCAACAGATTGGTCTTTAATTGCCCGGGAACCAGGCTAATTCGTTCTTTCCAGCGATCGAGAGATTCGATCGCACTTGGCACTGCATCCGTCAAAGACGGGGGCAATTCGTAGGGTTGCCCGGTTTGGATGGGACGCACGCTGGACTGTTTGGCGCTGACTTGGTGGGCGCAGGTGACAACGAGATTGTCTTCGGCGGTGAGGATAACATTGCTGTACTTACCCATGATTTCGGCGTAGAGATGCCAGAGGGCGTGTTCGCCGGGGCGTTTGGCGAATTGCAAGTCGATGACTCTTTCCCAAGGAGACACGGGGGCGATGGAAACTAAGGCTAAACCGCTGAGTTGGTGTCGCAGTTGTTCGCTGAAGGTGAAGGTGTCGGGAATTCGGGGCGGGGAGTCGCCGACGCAGATGCGGGCGGCTGCTGGATGGGATGAAATGTCTATCCAGCCGCGTTGGTTCATGGTTCGCAGGGCCAGGGACACTGTGAATCGATCGCGCTGGTAGACTTGTTCTAAGCGCGCTGGCAGCCATTGGGTTCGCAGTTCGCTGCAAGCTGCGGTTAATGTTGTAAAGTCTACGGGTTGCACGGTGGCCTCTTTTTGCGATCGATCGAGCTATGTATTTCTATGCTGACAGATGTTGGTCGTATTTGACCGATAGTATCAAAGTTTTGTGCCAATTTTTGATAATCGGCCGATCGCAAATCCGGGCACAAGAATGTGCGATCGCATTTGGGAAAATACAGGACACAACAAATAGGTTTGTAGTAAGGACTTTAGTCCTCTCATTTTGATGCGGACTAAATTCCTCACTACGAACCTATCTTTATTTGTTCGTAGTGAGGACTTTAGTCCTCTGATTTGATGCGGACTAAAGTCTTCACTACGAACCTATTTTTATTTGTTCGTAGTGAGGACTTTAGTCCTCTGATTTGATGCGGACTAAAGTCCTCACTACGAACCTATCTTTATTTTCAAAATTTCATGCAATAAGTCTAAGATTTTAGACCGAGATCCCGCAGCATTTCTAAATGTTTGTGCAGGGGTGCGATCGTATTAGCTGCGATCGCCCCGCTAGCAGCAACAGCGGGCAAACCGATACCCGGAAAAGTCGAATCTCCGCAGCAAAACAGACCCGCCAAAGGAGTTCCCGGCCCTGGAAACAAGCCTGTACCGGCGCGAATTCCCGGCCCGTAGGAACCCCGATTCCTCCGCAAAAACCGTTCGTGGGTTAGCGGTGTTCCAACTAATGTGACTTCGCAGCGCGATCGAATATCGGGGATAATCCTCTCTAATGCTTCCCACATCACCTCGGCGCGCGCTTGCTTTTGCTGTTTGTATTCTTCGCTGGCGCGATCGAGCTTTTGCCATAAATCATAAGGCTCGTTACCGGGCGTGTAGGCGTGAATGACGTGTTTCCCGTCCGGTGCGAGGTGGGGGTCGAGGAGGGAGGGAATCGAGACCAGGACGACGTTTTGAGGCGCGGAAACTCCCAGATCCCAGTCCTTGACGAAGATATAGTGACAGGCTAAGTCCGATCGCACTTCCGCAGCATCAATTCCCAGATGCAAGTGCATAAAACTATCGCATTCGGGAGTCGCCTGTCGCTGTTGGCGAAACCGTTTGGGGATAGAGTTTTCCGGCAAAAGTTTCAGCGTATCCCAAACCGAGGCGTTGGAAACGACGGCTTTGTGCGATCGAATAATTTTACCCGATCGCAGCCGCACACCCGCCGCCCGGTTATTTTCCACCAAAACCTCTGCAACGTGGGAATTTAGCAGCAACTGCCCTCCGTGGCGCTCTAAACCGCGTACCAGGGCATCAACAAGGGCTCCACTACCGCCGATCGGATAATCCAAAACGGCATTGGGGCGATACCAGTCGGCGAACATGAAAGCGACTTCGGCTGCGATCGTGCCGTCAGCGGGAAGTCCAGACAGCAGGAAACACAACAGGTTCAGCCAATTTTTCACAAACGGATCTTTGACATTTGCGTCCATAATCCGGCTGAAAGGGCCTGCAAGGGCGATCGCATCTCCAGCACTTTGCAGGAAAGCCGGTGCAAATTTGCCGAGGGTAAACGCAGCGCCCCAATCGAAGCGCAAAGCCAGTGAGGGTAAGGCTGTGGCAGCTTTGGCGTAGGGTTCCATCACTCGCTGGAGTTTTTGCCATTCGGCTGCTGCTTCGCTTCCGCGCAGTTTGAAAAGCACTTCACCAAATTGACTCGCGCCTACGGATGTGTCGAAATCGCCTTCGGGCAAACAGCAACCCCAAGTATCGTAAGTGATGCAGGGAAGTTTTTCGCCGATCGCATCGAGAACTTGTCGCAGCGGATTCGCAGAGGGGCTGTAGGATAATCCTGAGTACAAAGATGGCCCGGAATCGAAGGTAAATCCGTCCCGTTTGAACCCGTGGGCTGCCCCGCCCGCGATCGAATGACTTTCGCAGACAATCACGTCAAAGCCATAACTGGCAAGCATTGCACCGCAACTCAACCCACCAATTCCGCTACCGATGATAATGATTTCTGTGTCCGTGGGGGCGATCGTCACCATGTTGTTCTCCGCTACCTACATCCCCTAATATTATTACAAACCCCTCTCTTTCCCTCTCCCTCTGCGCCCTCTGCGGCCTCTGCGGTTCATTACCTCAAAAAAATCCAATAGAAAACGAACCTTCCTATATTATTGTTAGTTAAATGGAAAACATATCAATTCTAGAACAAGCCGCCATATCCAATCCTAAACCATCTTCCACCGCCGTAGTCGCAGCCCTCTTAGAAGCGGAGAAAAACGCCAAAAAAACTAAAACTCGCTATTCCTTCGAGCAACTAACCGGTAATTGGCGCTTGTGCTTTATAACTGGCACGAAAAAGACTCGACAAAAAGCGGGAATTGTGTTAGGCGCCGGACGTTACATCCCCGAATGGGTGGCGAAAATTCAAATTGCTTACTCAGTTGAACCTGTTGCTGAAGGCGAAAAGCCTAGTGAAACGGGCAGAGTGGAGAATTCAGTGCTCGTTGGGGCGATCGAATTAACTCTTTCCGGGCCGACCAAGTTTTTGGGTAATCAGAATATTTTAGCATTTGATTTTACCAGAATTAGGGTGAAATTGTTGGGTAAAACCCTGTATCAAGGATTTATTCGCGGCGGTGAAGCGCGGGAGGCGGAATTTTTTAGCTTGAGTGTGGGGAAGCAGGCATTTTTTGCATATTTTCTGGTAGAAGATGGGATAATTGCTGCGAGGGGAAGGGGTGGCGGATTGGCTTTGTGGGGGAGAGTTTCAACAGTTGACAGTTGATAGTTGACAGTTGACAGTTGACAGTTTGAGATCGACCTCTACCTAGAACTCCGAGGAATGAAACAGTGAATAATTTTGTTTTATTTCCCCCTCGAAGGAGGAGGATTTAAACCCATTATTCTTGGTGAACTGTGACTTATTCATTGGTTTTGTTGACTTCTTTGATATTCTCCAAAATACTAGCTTCCAGCGTGCGATCGCCTATTTGTCGCGCAATTGCCAAAGCTTGGTTATAGTATTTCAAAGCTTCAGGCGGCTGTCCCATAGTCTGGTATACTGAACCAATACTATCCAAAATATCAGCTTCCTCAGAGCGATCGCCGACTTCTCGGGCGATCGGCAAAGCTTGGTTAAAGTATTTCAAAGCTTCTTCCAGCCTAGAACTAATGTAGTAATTAAGACCAATAGCATTGAGTGCTATGCCTTCAAGTTCTCTATTTTTAAGTTTTTGTGCAGTGGCTAAAATTTGCTGCCATATTTCGATCGCCTGTTGGTATTTTTCTTGCTTTTGCAGTCGATCTGCTTCCTCTATCAGTTTCAGAAGTTCTTCACTCTGTGCATCTTGACTTTGTGCCCAACTAGGTTGCACCATCACCGGCACAGTCAGAGGACTCAAACACGCACTCAAAACAAAAATAATGCTGAGAATTTGTTTCATATTTTTTATAATTCACGACCGACAGCGACAGATCTCAACCTATCGCCGTCGCTATAAACAACCAATTCGCCTAATGACTACTGACATAATGAATAATAACGCAATACAGTTCAGATAAGAGATTATATAGCCTTTATGAGAAAGGTGAGGTACGTAGTTGGGCTTCAGCCCTCTTAGTCTAACGGCTATAGAAGCTGTCAGTCATACCTCATATCTTTGAGAAAGGCTATAACAGGGAAAATCAATCACAAATAGACACTCTTGTTTGCTTCGTTCCTCTCTTCGGACAATCTTAACTGAACCGTATTGAATAATAACGTTAGCGATCGGGAACAGCACAACTGTCAACTGTCAACTGTCAACTGTCAACTGACAACTGTCAACTGTCAACTGTCAACTGTCAACTGACTACTGACTAATCAACAAAGCTGCGGGAAAGTAGCTGAGAGCATCACCAATGGCCAGCTTACCGTTACTTTCAACAGGCTGATTGGTAATCGCATCCTTCCAAACCGACGGCATTTGCTCCGACAATTCCAGATTAGTATCTTTCCAGACTTGTTTGCCGATCGGCATTTCTTCCGGTTTCACAATTCCCGTCAAGTATCGAGGAGCGATCGCAATAACAGTAGTATCTTCAAATCTGCGAGCAAAAGCAATCACGTTATCTTTAAAAGTGCCAACTGCGTGCAGTGGTTGATAATCGCCAGATTGAAAAACTTGCAAGTATTTTTTTCTAGCTTCTAGGACTCTTGCCGTCAAAAACAACTTAATTCTAGCATCTTCCCGCGTCGCAATCAAATCTTCAACCAGTTGCAAAATATCCGTCTCAGCTTGCTGTTTAATTTCCCGCAAAACCTCGATTCGGCGATCGAAATCCACTGGACGGCGGTTGTCCGGATCGACGTGGCTTAAATCCCAAAATTCCGTGCCTTGATAAATGTCGGGAACCCCAGGTGCCGTAATTTTTAGCAGCGTTTGAGATAAAGAATTGAAAATTCCGTAATCAGCTACTTTTTTCCAGAAAGGTAGAAATTTCTTGAAAAACTGATTTTGTTCTGAAGGTTCGAGAACGCTATCGATAAAGGTCATAAACCCAGTTTCGTAGTCGTTGTCAGGTCTCAGCCAAGCTGTATAAACTTTGGCTTCGCGGACAGCTTTGATCGCATAATCTTTGACGCGAGTAACATAATCAGTGTTTTCAATTTCCTCAAATGGAAAACTGCCAAGCAGAGTTTGGTACAAGAAGTATTCGTCATTGGTATCGGGAACCATGCGATTGACAAAGTTAACTTTCTTAGATGAGTTTACCTCTCTCCAAGACCTGACTTGCTGTTCCCATTCCTCAGGAATTTCTGACAAAACATTAAGTCTCGCTCGCACATCTTCGCCGCGTTTGGTATCGTGGGTAGCTGTAGCATTCATTTTGTGCGGCCAAGCTACTTGCTGCTGCTTGTTGAACTCGTGAAAATCCGCCAGCGAAACGCCGAAGTGACTGGGGTTTCCTCCGACTTCGTTGAGGGATAAAAAGCGATAGTAGACGTATAGCAACGTGTCTTCAACGCCTTTGGCCATCAGGGGGCTTGTCAACTGCTGGAGTTTCATGACAAAGTGCCTGCGCTCCTCTTTTTGTTCGGTTGTGAGGGTTTCTTCTTCTTCCAGCAACAGCAGCGTTTCGATAAATTTCAGTTCTTTGAGGAGTCGCGGTACTAATTCTTTGGCGTGGGCGATCGCATATTTGACGTAAATGCGATCGGACTCTCGCAAACCGTCTTGATTAATGTAAGTTCTGTACACTGGAAAAATCGTCAAAACCGCAGCCAGCGCTTTTTCCAAACCCGGACGAGTAAAGTCATTTCCCTGTCGGGATTGACCGGAAATATTCTTCAAAAGCTGAGCCAGATTGTCTACATCTCCCGCCAAATTTTTCTCAACAATCAGCCCTTTTTTATCTAAAAACAACTGTTCGTAAGGAACATTTAATCGAGTAAATCTCTGATAGATTTCGCTAAATTGCTGTTCGCGATCGCACCGACAAAAAACGCCGTTTACGTAGTTCAAAAAGTCGTATCCACTGGTTCCCTCAATCGGCCAATAGGACGGCAAATCTTCCTCGTGTTCCAGAATCTTTTCCACAGTAATGTAAGTGTCTCCAACTCTCTCGCGGAGCCGTTTCAAATATTCTGTGGGGTCGTACAGTCCGTCGATGTGGTCGATTCTCAATCCGGTAAACTTTCCCTCGTCCACCATGTCGAATATCAGAGCGTGGTTTTTATGGAAAACTTTAATCTCTTCAACTTTTACCGAAATCAGTTCGTTGACAGTAAAAAACCTGCGGTAGTTGATTTCTTCGGCACCCACTTTCCAGAAAGAGAGACGATAAAATTGCTCCGAGAGTAAACTATCTAACAAATTAAAGCTTTCTGGATTGCCTTTTTCTCCGTTAAAGAAATTGATATTTTCATCGATAAATTCCTGGACGATGGGATTTTGATTGTAGAGTTCCCACAGCAGCCCTTTGACAAAAGCTATCTGATCGTATCTGGCTTTACCTTTAGCTTCAGAAGGTGTATTCTTAATTAGATAAAGAATTCCCAAAAACTTGATAAAATCTGGATGGCGCCTGCCTAATTCCCTGCCTAAATGCCCCAAATTATGACCGATAAAACTAGCATAAGATTCAATTTTTACAGGCAATTGTAAGCTGTAGTAATTGATAGTTAGCCCAATTTCGCTGTATTTGAGTTGAATCTCGCCATTTTCCAGACACTCGCCATAAAAATTGCCCAGCAGCGGAGCCAGCACTCGACCTCTGAGATGTTCGTAAGCGTGATTCCATTCAATATCGAAGTAATCGAAATAGTCGGAATCCGGCCCGTGTTCTAATACGTCTAACAGCAACAAATTTTGAGTGTCGTAAGCCATGTGGTTCGGAACAATATCTTGCAGCCATCCCATGTTCAGTTTCTTGATTTCGTAGGTGAGGGCTTCAAAGTTTTCTGATGTTCCCAATTCAGGATTGATTTGATTTGAGTCAACCACATCGTATCCATGACTGCTGCCTTTTTTGGCTTTGAATATCGGTGAGGCGTAAAGGTCGGTAATTCCTAATTCTTCGAGATAGCTGAGGATTTGTTTGGCGGCTTCAAAGTTAAAACCTGCATGAAATTGAATCCGATAAGTGGTTGTGGGAATTCTCATCATGTTAATTTTAGTCCTAATTGATTAGTCGATCGGGTAGTTGACAGAAATTACGCAAACAGTGGCTGGACGCGAGTTATAGCGGTTCTCTGAAAGATCGGGTACGTTGTTGGGCTTTAGCCCTCTTGGTTTAATTGGTTATATTGGTAGAGTGCAAAACTATGCGGTTTAACACTCAATTCTTGCTTAGAATTGATATTTTCCGGCAAGCTAGAACCTGAACCCATCCATTTTACATCAGCAGAGTCTAAAATTTTGTGACCATTGCCTTGGGGAAGTGCGGTCGTAACAGCGACCTCTTGCTTGTTGAAGTTCAGGATGCAGAATATCTGGCTGTTATCTGTCCACCGACGAAGAAACAAGATTTTTTCTGCTTCAATACTGGAAACTTCTAGATTTTTTTTGTCGAGTTTTTTCAGGGCGGGAATTGTTCGCCGCAGTTGAATCAAATGCTGGTGCCATTCCCAGAGGATTTTGTGTTTTCCTGCTGTTGATTTTTCCCAGTTTAACTTGCACTTTTGGAAACTCTCAGGACTTTGGGGGTCTTGAAATTCGCCTCTGTCTTCAAAAGCTTTAAATTCTTGTTGCTTGTCCTTGCGAATCGCTTCAATTAAGTCAGGATCTGAGTGGGAAACAAAGTAGAAAAACGGCGCTGTTTCTCCGTACTCTTCTCCCATAAACAAGAAAGGAATGTAGGGAGAAATCAAAACTGTAGCTGCTGCAAGTTTTAGTGCTTCAAAGTCAACTATTTGCGAGAGTCTGTCTCCTAAAATCCGGTTGCCGATTTGGTCGTGGGTTTGGGAAAATACCAGAAATTTCTCGCCCGGTTCATCTTTGACAGAATTGCCGTGTTTTCGCTTTCTGTGAGGTGCATACTGGCCGGAGTAAACAAAGCTTTCTTTGAAGGATTTTTCTAGGTGTTCGCACTTGCCAAAGTCTTGGTAGTAGCGGTCATTTTCTCCGGTAAGCAAGGCGTGCAGTGCGTGGTGGAAATCGTCGCACCACTGGGCGTCTAATCCGAAACCGCCGAGTTCTTTGGGACGTACTGTGCGGACATCGTTTAAGTCACTTTCTGCGATTAAGTAAAGTTTCCTTCCGATTTCTTGGGAAATCTCGGCGGTGGCGTCGGAGAGTTCTTGCAAAAATGGTCTGGCACCTACTTCAAATATTGCTTGAATTGCATCTAATCTCAGACCATCGATGTGATAGTCTCGAAACCAGTAGAGGGCATTTTGAATAAAGTAGTTCCGCACGCCGTCGCTGTAGGCGTCGTCGAAGTTGAGGGGGTCTCCCCAAATCGAGCCGTATTTTGAGGTAAAGTAGGGGCCGAAGTCGCGGAGGTAGTTTCCTTCGGGGCCGAGGTGGTTGTAAACGACATCGAGTATTACTGAGATGCCGTGTTCGTGGCAGGCGTTGATAAGTTTTTTGAAGCCTTCGGGGCCGCCGTAGGAGTTTTGAACGGCGTAGGGATATACGCCGTCGTATCCCCAGTTTCGATCGCCGGGAAATTGGGCGACTGGCATAATTTCGATGGCGTTGATTCCCAATTCTGTGAGTTTTTTGAGTTGGGGAATTATTGCTTCAAATGTTCCGGCTTGGGTGAATGTGCCGACGTGCAGTTCGTAGATAATCATTTCCGACAGCGGCACGCCTTGCCAATTTTTGTCTTTCCAAGCAAAGGCGTTTTCATCTATTACTTGGGATGGGGTGTGGACGCCTTGGGGTTGATATTTTGAGGCTGGGTCGGGTCGGTCGGTTTTTCCTTCGAGTTGGTAGGTGTAAAGGGTTCCGGGTGCGATGTCTGTAGCTGTGGTTTGCCAATAACCTTCTGCGGATTGTTGCATGGGTATCTGGCGTGGTTCTGGGGAAACAATTTGGACTGCTATTTGTTTGATTGTGGGCGCCCAAACTGTAAACTCACATTGGTTGTTGCCGAGGTAATTTGCTCCTATCTTCACTTTGAGTGGTTCTCCTTATAAAATAGGTTGGTTGTCCGATCGCCCTTGGGACGCAATCAAATGCTGTGTTCTTAAGGTGAGAGCGCCTGTGTAGATGGTAATATTACTTAAAATTACAAACAACTAACTCCAGACAGAGTAACGGTTAGAATTATCGCTGGGGCAAAAGTAGCGGTTCGTTATGTATAAATTAGACCATGAATCTGCACCCTTAGCGATCGCCATTCTTGGTCAACTGCAAGAGTTAATATTTCTGGTTTTTTATATAAGGTCTAAAATATATCTAAAGGTAGATAGCAAATCAGCGCGAGCGTGTATTCTATGGTTATTGCTTTTGGACGGGAAATCTGCTGCAATCTTGACTCGGCGGAGTCTCGCGAGTGGTTGGTGACAAACGGAATCGGGGGTTACGCTAGCGGGACGATCGCAAATCTCCTCACCCGCCGCTATCACGGGCTGCTGGTGGCTGCCCTCAAACCCCCGCTGGCACGGACTTTGATGCTCGCCAAGCTGGACGAGACGGCCGTGTATGCCGATCGCGCCTACCCGCTTTATACCAACCGCTGGGCCGACAGTACGATCGAGCCCCACGGCTACAACTGCATCGAAAGCTTCCACCTCGAAGGTACGACGCCTGTGTGGAGGTATGCCCTCGCCGACGCTATCCTCGAAAAGCGGATTTGGATGCAGCAAGGTGCTAACACAACATATATTCAATACCGCTTGCACCGCGCCTCACAACCGATCGCGATCGCAGTCAAAGCCCTAGTCAACCACCGCGACTACCACCACATGACAAGTGCGGGCGACTGGCCTGTGAGTCTGGAAACTTTGACACAAGGGGTTTGCGTGACGGCTTTTGACGGAGCCGCACCCCTGTACCTGCTGACAGATGCTACTCCAGAGGCTAAATTTCGAGTTTCTACGCCCTTATACAATTGGCACTACGGATTTAATTTGGCAGCCGAACAGCGGCGCGGATTGGACTGCTGCGAGGATCACTTGCACGCGGCGACTTTTCACTTTGCGATCGCACCGGGAAATTCTCTCACATTGATAGCCAGCACCGACAAAAATCCCGAACTCAACGGCGGTACAGCTTTAGAAGTGCGCCACACTTATGACCAACAACTGCTGCAAAAATGGTCAAAAATCAGCGAATCTCCAGACTGGATTAATCACTTAGTGCTAGCAGCCGACCAATTTATCGTCAACCGCCCGCTACCAAAGGAACCCGAGGGTAAAACGATTATCGCCGGATATCCCTGGTTCAGCGACTGGGGGCGCGATACGACGATCGCCCTGCCCGGCCTCACAATCTGTACCGGGCGGTGGGAAATTGCCCGATCGATTTTGCGAACATTTGCACGGTATGTCGATCGCGGAATGCTGCCAAACCGCTTCCCCGATGCCGGGGGCGCTCCGGAATACAACACCGCAGACGCGACGCTGTGGTACTTTGAGGCTGTTCGCGCTTACTGCGACTGCACCGGAGACGACGAACTTTTGAGCGAACTCTGGCCGACACTATGTGAGATTGTCGATTGGCACGTAAACGGAACTCGGTATAACATCCGCGTCGATCCTGACGACGGTTTAGTCTACGCGGGGGAAAGCGGCGTGCAACTGACTTGGATGGACGCGAAAATCGGCGATTGGGTGGTGACTCCTCGGATTGGTAAGCCGATCGAACTTAGCGCGCTTTGGTACAATGCCGTGCAAGCTATGGCAAGTTTTGCTCGAAAACTGGGCAAGCCTCACAATGAATATCAGCAGTTGGGCGATCGTACCGCCACCGGATTCGATCGCTTCTGGAACGACTCAACCAGTTACTGCTACGACGTTCTCGACGGCCCCGACGGACACGACATTTCCCTGCGGCCCAACCAAATATTCGCCGTTTCCCTGCCCCTGGACTCGATTCCTGGGTACGCCGCCAAGTCCTTGTCAGCGGGCAAGCGCCAGGAAACCCGTTATACACCGTTACTCACGCCCGTACAGCGCCGCGCCGTCGTGGACGCCTGCGCTCAGGGGCTGCTCACTTCCCACGGCCTGCGGAGCCTATCCCCACAACACCCGCAGTATCGCGGCGCCTATGAGGGCGACCAATTGCAGCGCGACAGCGCCTATCACCAAGGCACAGCTTGGGGCTGGCTGATCGGCCCGTTTGTCTTGGCGCACTTGCACGTATACAAAGACCCAGCACAAGCTCTCCAATTCCTGGAACCGATGGCACATCATATAACTGCTGGCGGAGTTGGCAGTCTCGGCGAAATTTTTGAGGGCGACGCCCCCCACTCGCCCCGGGGCTGCACGGCTCAAGCTTGGACTGTGGCCGAGGTGCTACGGGCTTGGTTGGCAGTTGACAGTTGACAGTTGACAGTTGACAGTTGACAGTTGACAGTTGACAGTTAAATAGTAGCCAAATCAAACCGTTTCTCGATCGTGGGGTCAGGGATCTATAGTTGTTAATAGTGATAAGTAGGTTGGGTAGAACTGAGATCTTGCACCATTCTCAACAAGCCTTTTGTGAACAGGCTCAGTTGACAGTTGACAGTTGACAGTTGACAGTTGACAGTTGACAGTTGACAGTTAAATAGTAGCCAAATCAAACCGTTTCTCGATCGCGGGGTCAGGGATCTATAGTTGTTAATAGTGATAAGTAGGTTGGGTAGAACTGAGATCTTGCACCATTCTCAACAAGCCTTTTGCTGACAATCATGCAAGATGTGAGGTACAACGAAGTGAACCTACGCTTCGCTGGATCCAACCTGAAAATTATTGGTTTAACAGTGGACAATACTGTCAACTGTCAACTGTCAACTGTCAACTGTTTTATCGGAGGTTTATGGCATTATTATTAGCGGGCGATATTGGCGGAACTAAGACAATTTTGCGCTTGGTAGAAAGGACTGCTGATGGTGCAATGAATGCTCTTTACGAGTTTCGCTATCCGAGCGGGGAATTTCCCGATTTAGTGCCGATAGTTCAACAGTTTTTGACGGAAGCTGCTACTAAACTCGATTTGGCAGTGGAGCCTGAAAAAGCTTGTTTTGCGATCGCAGGCCCAGTAGTCAACAACAGCGCCAAACTGACAAATTTGCCTTGGCTGCTGGATGCAAAGCGTCTGGAAGAAGAATTAGGAATCTCCCGTGTTAGTTTGATTAATGATTTTGTAGCGGTTGGTTACGGCGTGTGTGGTTTGGAAGCTACAGATATACACACCTTGCAAGTAGGAAAACCGAGCCAGCACGATCCAATTGCTGTGATTGGTGCGGGTACAGGTTTGGGACATTGTTTTGCAATTCCCGAAGCAAATGGGATCAGGGTTTTTTCTTCGGAAGGGGGACACGGTGACTTTGCTCCTCGCTCGGAGTTGGAGTTTGAATTGCTGAAATATTTGTTAGCAAAACATGACATTCAAAGAATATCGATCGAGCGTGTAGTTTCGGGACAAGGGATTGTCTCAATTTACCAGTTTTTGCGCGATCGCAAGTTTGCTCCTGAATCAGCCGAAGTGGGGGAAGCGATCGCTCAATGGGAGTCGGAAATCGGTAAAACCGAGAAAACAGTCGATCCGGGGGCGATAATTGCGGCGGCTGCACTCCAAAAGTGCGATCGGCTTTCGGAACAAACAATGCAAATGTTTGTAGAAGCTTACGGTGCGGTGGCCGGAAATATGGCTGTTTCACTTCTACCTTACGGCGGTTTGTACGTAGCCGGCGGCATCGCTGCGAAGATTTTGCCACTGATTCTAGAAGGCAGTTTTATGCGAGCTTTTACGCACAAAGGTCGGATGGATTCGCTATTAGAAATGATACCAGTTCGCCTGGTTTTGAATGGCAATGTCGGGTTAATTGGAGCGGCGGTTTGTGCGGCAGGTCTTTAGGGGATTGAATCTGAGGAAGTTGTTAAAATTAGGGGCGGGCTAGAAGCCCACCCCACAAGATTTTTTGTGGCACAGGCATCTTGCCTGTGAAAGTGCTTGTGGCACAGGCATCTTGCCTGTGACAAA
>NZ_JAEQCT010000109.1:12145-13127 GCF_020738205.1 Microcoleus sp. PH2017_24_DOB_U_A | reverse complement strand
TAGGGGCGGGCTAGAAGCCCACCCCACAAGATTTTTTGTGGCACAGGCATCTTGCCTGTGAAAGTGCTTGTGGCACAGGCATCTTGCCTGTGACAAATAAAAGGACAGACACTAACCTTCAGATATTTGACAGAAAAAAGGATATTCGTCTGGAGTCAAACAAAGACCAGCTTTGACAGGATTTTGCCTGATATATTCCCAAAAACCATCAAATTCTCCTTCATCTCTGACTATTCGGTCATGTCGCTCATCTTGCCAGACAGTACCGATATGCTTCATCACCTTCGGAATTTGCTTAGAACTGTAGCTTTTCATACTGTGCATAATGCTGCTGAGCGACCAAAATTTATCCTTCGACTTTGGCAAAGGCTGAATTAACATATGCACATGATCTGGCATTACAACCAAGCAAAACACCTCATACCTTTTTTTGTCAAAAAAGTTGCAAGCATTAAAAACTACTTGTTGAGCTGCCGGAGTCAATTCTAGCTTTTCCCAAGTATTAAAAGTAATGAAATAGACCGATCCATCTAACTCCCAATGAGGTAAATTCCTATAAGTAATTTTCAACTTTGGTTCCACCAAAGATTGATAATTGTTGGTGGGGTGGGCATCTTGCCCGCCCAGCCTAGAAACCGACTTCATCACAGATTGATACTTGTTGCTGGGATGGGCATCTTGCCCGCCCAACTGCTGATTGCTTCCCTGACTCAAATTTCTATGAATCATACTACTACTTCGTACAATCACAACTTAATATAAAATAGCTTTAACCAGGGAAGAGGTCAATACCACATCTTGCCTGTGACAAAGATTGGGGCGGGCTAGAAGCCCACCCCACAAGATTTTTTGTGGCACAGGCATCTTGCCTGTGACAAAGATTGGGGCGGGCTAGAAGCCCACCCCACAAGATTTTTTGTGGCACAGGCATCTTGCCTGTGACGGGCTAGAAGCCCACCCCACAAGATTTTTTGTGGCACAG
>NZ_JAEQCT010000109.1:0-12017 GCF_020738205.1 Microcoleus sp. PH2017_24_DOB_U_A | reverse complement strand
GTGGCACAGGCATCTTGCCTGTGACAAATATTAGGGGCGGGCTAGAAGCCCACCCCACAAGATTTTTTGTGGCACAGGCATCTTGCCTGTGACAAATATCAACACCTTTCTCCTACCTCACCTTAAAAATCTTCTGCGCCGCACTTTCAGACACCGGCATCACCGACAAGCGATTACCTTTCCTCACCACCAAAATCTCATCAGCAGTAAACTTTGCTTTCAGTTCATCCAAAGATATTAACTTAGTAAACTCTTCAACAAACTCAACTTTCACAGTCTGCCACCGAGGCGCATCAAGCTGCGATTTAGCATCATAATACTCGCTATTCACATCAAACTGAGTCGGGTCAGCAATCCCAGTTTCAACCACGCGCGCCAACCCAACAATGCCCGGAATTTTAGTATTAGAATGGTAAAAAAATACTAAATCACCCAAACTCATTTGCCGCATAAAATTGCGCGCTTGATAGTTACGAACGCCATCCCAAATCGAAAATTTGTCACGCCGCAAGTCCGCAATACTATAAACATCCGGTTCCGACTTCATCAGCCAATAATTCATACAATCCCTTCGCTTTGGTTAGCCAAAGATTGTTGAATATTGTCTAAACACTGCTGCATAGCTTTTTGCATAAAAACCTGAACCAACAACAACCCAACCGGATAAAATACCGGAGAAGTCAGCATAAAGTAAAACTCCCAATCAATCCGAGTCCCCTTTTCTGTAGTAGTAAACTTCCAATCTCCGCCACCAGACTCAATCAGTAGAGAAATCGGAAACTTAAACCCTCTAACCAATCGGTAAGTTTGTCTTTCTGGCTTTTTAAAAGTAATTATTTCTTCATCAATCACCGATCCATCGGAATGTTTTATCTGACGCACACCGCCTTCACGCATTTCTCCACCATCAGCCATTTCAGCTTTAATAATTGCTGGAATTAAACCAAATCCGCGAAATGATTTTGGCACATTCGATAGTGATGCCACAAAATCAAAGACTACTTCCGGTGATGCAGGAATTTCTACTAAGGCGTTGGTTTTAACTAACATTTAATCCTCAAATTTTTGGCATTAACTAAGTGCAGATTTCTAATTGTATAGCGGTTCTCACAAAGATGAGGTACGTTGTTGGGCTTTAGCCCTTCTTGGTTTAAACTGTCAAGTGTCAACTGTCAACTGTGAAAGGTGCGTCGCTGTGAGATTTTTCACTTTTTCGAGCAGATGATTCATGGTGACGCACCCTACGTTATTAACTTTTTAACTGTCAACTGTCAACTGCTATAAAATATCTTTCCGTTTCTGCAACCACAGAGTCAACATCAAATATACGAAAATATGCACGCACAAAATCCCCCAATTTAAACTCAGATTGTGCCACGTCGGATCGTAAACAGGAGTAGGCTCAAACGGCTGAGGAAGTGTACTCCCGTCCGGCAAAGTCGTAGGCGCGGGAACCATCGCGTTTACATTAACTAAAGAGCCGTAAGCGCCCACAGACCAACGACTTAACATCAACCAAGAAAACTTGCTCGCCACACCTTCCATCCTAAACAAAACTCCCGAGAAAATAATCTGAGGTAGCAATATTAGAGGTAAAGCACTGTTAGCTTGAGAGCCATTTTTGACGATCGCCGAAACCAGCAATCCGAGACTGATGCAGCTCATTAAAGTTAGAAAAGTGGTAATAGCTGCTCCCACCGGCCAGGAAATCAAACTCGGTTCGGGGGATTTGAAAGCAATCAGAATCACTCCTACCATCAACAGCGTTTGCAATACTGCTAACCCCGAAAGGATAAAAAACTTTGAGCCCAAATAAGCAAACAATCCTAAATTTACCAAACGTTCCCGCAGATAAATAGCAGATTCCTTGACAATTTCTTGCAGGGAAGTTGCCAGACCCACCCAAATAGCCGCGCAGGTAAACACAAACAAAACTCGCATCGCTAAAGGTGCTAAAGTTGGCTCCGGCGCGCCAATTAACGGGTCTTTATCCCTGACGGCAAGCCGCAGCAAACTAATCCCGATCGGCGCAGTCAAAAGAGCTAAACTTAAGTTAACTAAGTCGCGGGAAATTAGTTGAAAATAGCGCTGAGATAGCAAAACAAGTTGTTTGATAAAAGATAGAGATTTGGGCTTGGGAGGTGCAGCGGGCGTTTTTCCACTAGCGTTGGCGGTGCTGAAGTGGTTAACAATATAGCGCTGATAGTAGGGAGATTTCTGGAACTTTTCCGCCCAGCTTTGAACGTTAGTTTCTGACGTTTCTAATTCGTTGTAAATGTCGGCAAAATCCCCTGTTTTGACATCGAAAAAATCCAGGGCTTCCGTGGGCGGGCCGAAGTAACAAAGCCGTCCGCCGCGGCCCATAAACACAATGCGATCGCACATCGTGATATTTGCCGTCGCGTGAGTCACCAGAATCACCGTCCGGCCTTGACTTGCCAACTTTCGCAACAGTTGCATCATCTTCTTGTCCAAACCCGGATCGAGCCCAGAAGTCGGTTCGTCCAAAAAGAAAAGTTTCGGATCTGCTAACAGTTCAACTCCGATGCTAACCCGTTTGCGCTGTCCGCCGCTAAGTTCTTTGACAACAGCAGTGCGGCGGTGAGTCATTTCAATATCTTCTAAAGTTTTGGTGACTACTTCCTTAACATCTGTATCGGGAGGTAAGCGTAATTTAGCGGCATAACTCAACACTTCTTCTACTGTCAAATCTGCGTGAATAATATCATCTTGAGGCACGTAACCAATTTGATTGCGATAAATATTGAAGTTTTGGCGCAGGTTGTCGCCGTTGAGAAACACAGCGCCTTGAGTAGTTTTCTCGATGCCTAAAAGCGTCCGCATTAAAGTAGATTTACCCGCGCCGCTACCGCCGACTAAAGCCACAAACTGCCCAGGTTCGATCGCCAAAGTGATACGATCCAAGCGCTTGGGAATCACCAGACTGTCAGCATCCAGGCGAATTTGACTGCCTCGGTCTTGCACCTCTAACGTATGATTGCGGTAAGTTAGAGTAAACGGGCCGATCCGAATCGCATCTCCCTCGGCCAACTGTACAGAATTCGTGATGCGCTGGCCGTTGACAAAAACGCCATTAACACTGTGATCGCGTAAAATATAATTGCCGCGACTGTCAGCGTCAATTGTCGCGTGTCGCCTCGAAACCAGTGGCGCATCTAATTGTAGCGAAGCATTTGGATCGCGGCCCAACAAAACCGATCGATTGCTGAGGGGAATTGACTGTTTGCTGGGGGGAAAGATTTGACTCGCCAGGGGATTAAAATAAGTCACCAAAACTTGATTTTTGGGATCGAGACCGATTTTAATTTCTGTACCGTTTTTGAGACAATAACCGTCGTTGGGAGTGATGCGAGTGCGATCGACAAATAAGCCATTAGTGCTCGGCTGCTGGCCGTCACCGTCGTAAATCCAGTAATTTTGGCCAATTTGGCGCAACACAGCGTGAACCCCGGAAACTGCCCGCCAGGGTTCGGGAACAACCAAATCAGCACGAGTGCGATCGCGCCCCAGTACGTGCTGCGGCTGTTTTAACTCTAACTGTATGCTTTGATCTTGACTCGTTAATACTAAATAAGGGCGATCGCTGACAGCAGTCGGTTGTCCTATATTACCTATCATATTTAAATCGCCTTTTTTGCATTCACTTTTGTCAGCATATCAAAAGTAAGGCAACAATCCACTTATTTATTTGCGAACTAATGCAAAATGTCTATACTATCGTCTTCCGCGCGCGTTACATCTATATTACTTATTCCCTATTCCCTATTCATTCTTTCCTCTTCATTTTGTCAACCGTCAACTGACAGGGCGCATCTGGGTTTTGAAGAGGGCGAAGCATGACCGCATATAAGTTATTAGTGATAATCTCATATTTTCTGCGGTCATGCTTCGCCCCTACACACGTATTTGGCAAACTCAAATGCACACAACTGACAACTGACAACTGTCAACTGACAACCGACAAACTTCGCAGCCGATTAATAGCCGCCGCCAATTCAAAG
Source organism: Microcoleus sp. PH2017_24_DOB_U_A (assembly GCF_020738205.1). Classification (NCBI taxonomy): domain Bacteria; kingdom Bacillati; phylum Cyanobacteriota; class Cyanophyceae; order Oscillatoriales; family Microcoleaceae; genus Microcoleus; species Microcoleus sp. PH2017_24_DOB_U_A. Next base: position 7,995 of record NZ_JAEQCT010000109.1, on the reverse strand, counting down.
CGGCGAAACATAGCAAAATCTCCCTCAGGAAAAGAGGATAAAATATCCATCCCCTGCGCGTCAATATCTGCCATCACCAAATCGATAATTTCCGACAAAGTGCGCTTCCCGTCTATGTAGTGACCCTTTGCATAAATCATTGCCGAGGCGATCGCCCGCAACTGTCCCCTGTCCACAATTTGCTCGACAGCGCCCAAATCAATCTCCTCAGTTCCGAAAGCCAATTCATCCACATCCCGCACCTTCACCCGCACATCTCGCCGTCCCCGACTCGGATCTAAACTAGCAGGAACCGGGACTCTGTGAGTAATATCACCAAAACTTTCTCCCCCTTCAGCAGCGCGACTGGTCGAGTAAATACTTGCTATTTCTTTAGCTTTTTCCGTCACATTATATGCTGCAAAATTATCCATGGAAATCACAGTATCCGCCACATCAAAATAATCGCCGCTTCCGCCCATGACTAAAATCGTCGATACGCCATAATCTGCGTACAACTGTTTCACTTTATCGATAAACGGCGTAATCGGTTCCTTATCCTTAGCAATCAGGGCCTGCATTCTGCGATCGCGAATCATAAAATTAGTCGCCGCCGTATCCTCATCCACCAACAAAACAGGTACTAAATCCCCTTCACAAGAGGCGGCTTGCATCCCTGTCGCAAAAGATTGAGATTCTTCCCTCTTCCTTCTTCCCTCTTCCTTCTTCCTTCTTCCTTCTTCCTTCTTCCTTCTCCCAACTTCCAAAGCCTCAATAATATTAGCAGCTTGCGACGTACTGCCGCTCGCATTTGCAGTAGAAAATTGTACAGTATCTCTACCTTGCGGCAAATGATTGATAAAAGGAGAAATATCCACCGACGCCACACTTCTGCCATCTTCCGCCCGAATTTTCACCGCCGCCGGACTTGTCACCACAAATTCCCTACCATCACCCGGAATTCGGTTATAAACTCCCAACTCAATCGCCCTGAGTAAAGTTGATTTGCCGTGATAGCCACCGCCCACAATCAAACTAATCCCAGCGGGAATTCCCATACCGGAAATCAAACCGCGATTCGGACAATTAAACTCAACCTTTAACGACGACGGCGACACAAAAGCCACAGCATCATTTAACAGAGGACGGTTGTCAACACCGCTGCGGCGGGGTAAAATAGAACCGTCAGCAACAAACGCAACTAATCCGTTTTCAGCTAACTGCTGCCGCAGCCAATCAGCATCTTCTACCGTTTCAACATGAAGGCGACATTCCGCAGCATTTAAGCTAGAATATTTCAGAGATTGGCTGACAATTCGCGGGATATCTTCGCACAGCATTTCAGCAGCTTGTCGCCCTAAAATACTGCGCCCGCCCGCCGGAAGTCCGACGGAAAATCGGATTTCAACCCCCCCTAAATCTCCCAGATCTGATGCAGTTGAGTCTAGGATAAATGCCGAAGTTCGTTCTAAAACTTCTTGTCTGAAGCGAGTCACTGCGATCGTACCGCTTTTACCGCTGCCGCGCTTGCTGCTGATGCTATATGCTGCTTTGTCAAACTGGCGAGTTAGGTAATCTCGCAGGGCTATTTCTCGACTGCGAGATTGGAAAAGTTCGCGGGGAATTCGAGCAATGTTTGGCGGAACTTTGACTCTAAATTTACTGGGAGATGCAAAGGGATCTCCCTGGACATAATCAATTATTAATGTGAATTCTGAAAAATCATATCTACCTTGAATGTCTTTGTACGCTTTGTAGCTTCGATTGTCTAGTTGCAGTAAATGCTGTCGCAGATTGTCTTTGTTAGTCATTTCTTGTAAGGAAGAAGGAAGAAGGAAGAAGGAAGAAGGAAGAGGGAAGAAGGAAGAAGGAAAGAACACCTTACATAATTACCAATTACCAATTATCAATTACCAATTACCAATTACCAATTACCCATTACCAATTACCAATTACCCATTACCAATTACCAATTACCCATTACCCATTACCAATTACCAATTACCAATTACCAATTACCAATTACCCATTACCCATTACCCATTACCCATTACCCATTACCGAATTTCCAATAATTTAGCAGTAGCATTAACCACAATTTGAGCAGAACCGATGAAAAAAGGTCGATCGATATTTGCGAGTGTATCGGTAGACTGGTGGTAGTGGGGCGATCGCAAATTTGCAGTATCCGTCACCAACACAGCACCAACTCCTTTATACCAGAAAGGCGCGTGGTCACTACGCAAAACATCGGGAGTCAGCAGCCCTTTCAGAGGAACCGGCAACGTCATCACCGGTGGTAAATCAGCTTGTGGCGACTCCGCAAAAGTACCCAACAGCAGCGGATGTTCCGCATCCCCAATCACAGCAATAAACTCGCCCTTATCGGGAGAAGTCACCCCCGCTGCATCTAGAAAAGGTTGCGGTTTCAATCCTTCGGGATATCGCTGACATCCAGCCGTGCGGCAGGCATAACCGATCATATCCAGGACGATCGCACCCTGCAAATTTTTTAACCGCGCCGGGCTACCCGCGAATGCTAAACTACCTAAAAGTCCGATTTCTTCCCGGTCAAAAAATGCCACTTGCAATGTCCGAGGCGTAGGACGAGAACCCAGCAATCTTGCTACTTCTAAAACTGCCGCAACTCCTGTTGCATTGTCGTCAGCCCCAGGAGATTGTGGTACAGTATCGTAGTGTGCTGCAATTAAAATTGCACCAGCGTTTGAGTCAGTACCTTTTCTCTCGGCGAAAACGTTGATTCCGCGATCGAACTCCTGCAATTTTGGTGAAAAACCGAAGGTTTTCAGTTGTTGGGAAATGTAGTCTCTCGTAAAAGAGCGAGCTCGTTCTCCCTCGCGTTCCCCTGCTAAAGTTTCGACGTGTTTCCACAACCGGGACGAGTCAACTTGCGGCTGACTGACTGCATTTTTTTCAGCAGGAGACTGGCTTTGGAAAGTGTGGATAGTGCGATCGATCGAAACTTCCGGTACAGCCGTTTTCGGCTGCAACGAGTCAGAGCCCCAACCCACAACTGCCACCGCAACCAGAATAAATAGCGCTATCGAAATCAATTGTTTCATCAGTAAGTCTATTTTATATTTTAGGCTATTATGTTTGTGATTTTACTTGACACCATCCTTTAAAATAACCCTGTTTCCAAAAATGAAACTCAAAGTTCTTAACATTTTTTCTAGTAGCGCTATCCTCAAAGATCGTATTGTATAACTAGCTCTTAGGTACGTAGTTGCGCTTCAGCGCTCTTTTCTTTTATATATGAAAGAGCGCTTTCATCGCAACTACGTACCTGTTTCAATGTAGCCGTTGCGTAATTCCTGTTACTTGCTTCAGAAAATTCACGACGAACTCAAATACTAATTTACATTCGTAACTCACAACTCAAAACTACTTTTTCTCCCACTCTATCTCCTTATTTCCCAATATCAACCCGCTGCTGCTACCCACAGCATAAGGAATAGTTTTTGCGGAAAACTCAACAATTTGAGTTGGTTGTTGAAACCACTCCGAGTAACTGGGATTTAGTTGGTCGTACAGTGCTTTTAAAGCTTGGATTTCTGCCTCTAGCTGCGCTGCTGCTTGATTAATTTTGCGAGCTTGTGCTTGCAGGCGCTTTTCCCCGGTTTGAACGTGGTTTTCTACTTCTTTCCAGTGCTCTCCCGCCAGCAATTTATCTAGTTCACCTTGTTTGTAATTGAGTAAAGCCTGTTTTGCTTCCAGTTGCTTTTCAATAATTTTAGTCTCTCGGTCAATTTCCTGGATTTGCTGCAACCACTGCTCCCCAAAAGCAGCATTTTGCTGGTGGAACTCGGCAAGGGCCTCAGGAGTATTATTCTTGGGAAAACTGACTGTCACTCGGCACTCTGAGCGCTGTAGGCAAAGTTTTTCCCGCGTCTCTTGCAGAGTGGCAACTTCTGCTTGCAGCGCGCGGACTTCTGTTTGGAGTTCTGGGATCGTCTGACTCATTGGTTCAATTCGTGGATCTCTGCATCGATCTTAAGCTAATTGTTTATTTTTCTAACAAATCTCCGCCGCCTATGAGCGGGAATTTTCTAATTTTAGCGCGATCCCAGCCGATGTCTAGGCATAATGGCGGATAGTTTGTGGCACAATGGCCGATGACAGATCTTAAATTAAGATTAAAATTATAATTAGTTACAAAGATAAATTCTTATTTTTGAACTCTTCAATTTACTAAAGCAACATAAATTTAGGTGCTATTCTTTCTGTAATTCCTCAACATATGCTCAAAGTATTTAGATTTCTTGAGACAGGAAGACATCTTTTTAAAATCAGGAACTGGAGCAAATGAAAATTACGTATCAATTGATTTTGGTATCTTTGACTGCTGCTATTTTTGGTGTGGAATGTAGCATTAATTCAATAAAATTGTCGGCAAGTATAGGGGATATAACCGACAATCGCAGTGTGGAAGCAATTTTGCTGGAGCCTGAGAAACTTAGCTCTTTGGGAGCGTCATCTCGCCCCACTACTTCGGCAGCCGCCGACTTATTTGTAGATAATTTATCCCAAAGAGAAGCTGTACATTTACCAAGCGACAACTTTATACATTCTCCGCAAAATTCCGAAAATAAACGTAGTTTTGGTCGGGAAACAATCTGTTCTTTTTTGGCTTTTATTTCTATAGTAATCTCGTTATTAATCAGGACGAACACAGCAACTATCTTATCTAAGACGAGCGGGAAATCTCACTCTGAAACAGAGAAAGAAAAGCTACCAGAAGCAAAAAAAGTGTTGCGTCAAAAAAAAGAACAAGATATCGGGGATACTATTGCCAAAATGACCCAAGATTTGCAGCAAACTGCGGAATACGCCCTCGATATTTGCGAGGAAATGAGCGTCTCGATCGTTGCTACAACTCCCGGCGGTCATATCCTGTCGTCTAACCAAGCTACCTGTCAACTTTTAGGATACTCTAAAAAAGAGTTGTTAGGCAAACAAATAGCTGGACTTTTCAAACAAACTGAATCACCGGCAGCCGGATTAGAATCAGCAACATTAACAGCCCAAGGTTCTGTCCGCAACGTCGAAAAAGTCTACCTTTCCAAACAGGGTAAAAAAATAATTGTACTGCTTTCAATTTCAACTATTCGCGACGGCAAAGGTGAAGTGAGCGGCAAGTTGTATGTAGCACAAGATATTACCGATAGCAAGCGGGCTGAAAGAGATTTGCGGCGCAGTGAAAAAAAGTTTCGGCAACTGGTAGAAACTGTTAATGCTGCTGCATTTATCTATCAGCGCCGACAGTTGCGCTATGTCAATTCTCAGACAGAAGCTTTAACTGGATATACTCGCGAAGAATTGCTAGGATTGGATTTATACGATTTTATTCATCCAGATTTTCGATCGACAGTTAAACAATGGGGTAAATCCCGCCAGCCGCGAGACAGTGCAGGCTCAAAATATGAAGTGAGAATTATCACGAAAACTGGAGAAACTCGCTGGATTGAAGCCACTGTTGATATTATCAAATTTGAGAGAAAAGCGTCAATATTAGTCACTGCTTTTGACATTAGCCATCGCAAATTAGCAGAGTTAGAACTAGAAACATCTCTTTCTTTGCTTCAAGCAACCATTGAATCTACTGCTGACGGAATTCTGGCGGTGGATGGTAGCGGAAAAGTTGTCAGCTTTAACCGCAAGTTTGCTCAAATGTGGCAGTTGCCAGATTTTCTGCTAGATTCGAGAGATAGCAACCAAATTTTGGGGTTCGGAATCAGCCAGTTAAGATACCCGGAAATCTTTCTCAACCGTGCTAAAGAATTGTCCGATATCCCCGCAGCAGAAAGTTTCGATGTCATCGAGTTTCAAGATGGCAGAATTGTCGAACGCTACTCGCTACCGCAGCATACTGGAGGCAAAATTACTGGTCGAGTGTTCAGCTTTCGGGATGTAACGGAACGCTGGCAATCTGAAGAAAAACTCCGCAAAAGTGAAGAACGCTTTCACCTGCTGACGCGGGCAACAAATGATGCAGTTTGGGATTTTAATGTGTCAAGAAATGAGTATTGGTTGAGCGAAGAGTTTGAAAAAGTTTTTGGATACAAACTCAACGAAACTCAGACGATAGATTTAGAATCATGGTGGCTGAATGTTCATGCCGAAGAACGGGAAAGAGTGAAGTCTAGCTTCAACGAAACAATGAACTCAGACGCTCAATGTTGGTCGGAGGAATACAGCTTTCGCCGCGCAGATGGGGGATATGTTTTTGTGCTCGATCGCGGTTACATTATCCGGAATGCTAGCGGTGAAGCAGTGCGGGCGATTGGCACTATGATGGATATCACTCAGCGCAGGCAAGCTGAAGAAATTATTCGCTATCAAGCTGTTTATGACCAACTCACAGGTTTACCGAACCGGATACTGTTTAACGATCGCCTGTTGGCTTCATTAAAACAAGCTAAAAAAAATGAAAAAATGCTCGCTGTGATGTTTTTAGACTTGGACAGGTTCAAAAAGATTAATGATACACTAGGTCACGCTGCGGGCGATCGCCTGTTAGAGGGTTTTGCCGGACGCATCAGCGACACTTTGCGATCGACGGATACGGTAGCCCGCTGGGGAGGCGATGAATTTACTGTACTGCTTCCCGAAATCAATTGCTTAGAAGATGCGATTAAAACAGCTCAAAGAATACTCGACAATTTAAAACCAGCATTTAAACTAGAACAACAGGCGTTTCACATCAGTAGCAGCATCGGCATTGCCCTTTATCCCAACGACGGTGAAGATGCCGAAACTTTAGTCAAAAATGCCGATGCCGCTTTGTACCGCGCTAAGGAAAGGGGAAGAAATAATTATCAATTATACACTGCAACACTTAATCCCGAAGGCAGCCAGTTGCTAAATATAGAAAACAGGTTGCACGAGGCTCTAGAACAGGGAGAATTTGAGATTTTTTACCAGCCAAAAGTCAACATCACTACTTGGAAAATCCAGGGTATGGAAGCCCTGCTGCGCTGGAAACATCCAGAATTAGGTTTAGTTTCTCCGGCGACATTTATTCCGATCGCCGAAGAGAACGGATTAATTGTCCCTATTGGCGAATGGGTGCTGCAAACTGCCTGCACTCAAAATAAAGCTTGGCAGGATGCTTTGCAACCAGATTTGCGGGTAGCGGTTAACTTTTCGGCGCGGCAGTTTCAGCAATTTAATTTAGTGCAAATGGTGGCGAATTGTTTGGAAAGAACTGGTTTAGCACCGAAGTATTTGGAGTTAGAAATCACCGAGACTACAGCTATGCAAGATGTGGATTATACCACAAAAGTTTTGAGGGAGTTGCAGGCTATGGGAGTGCAGATTGCGCTGGACGATTTCGGTACGGGTTATTGTTCTCTAAATTATCTCAAAAAGTTTCCGTTGAATATCTTGAAAATAGACAAATCTTTTGTCAGCGAACTGACGACTGATCCGTGCGAACGGGCGATCGCAAATGCTGTAGCAACTCTGGGGCGAGATTTGAACTTGAGCGTGGTGGCTGAGGGAGTAGAAACTAAAGAGCAGTTGGATTGTTTGCGATCGCTCCACTGTCACGAAATTCAGGGTCATTATTTTAGCAAGGCGCTCTCGGCTGGGGATGCGAGCAAACTTTTGGTAAATTGTCTGTTGAGGAAAGTGAAAATTGCTTAATTGGTCATTGGTCATTCGATCGGGTGCTGACGCTGCTTTAGGTACGTAGTTGCGCTTCAGCGCTCTTTTCCTATATATCAAGAAAGAGCGCTGAAGCGCAACTACGTACCTTGAATGTGAGAGTAAAGGGCTATCCACCAATCACCGGACATAACAGGACAACCAGTACCTAAAGGTGAAGAGATAGCCAGCCTCAGTTACAACTACGTTTTCAGGGTGATGACACCTACAGGTACTTTCCAGCCTGTGGCTCTGTCGTCAATCGTTAAACATCTGTATTTGGTTAAAGAAGTGCGGTTGACTCAACAAGCCCTGAAAACATTGGCGAGGAAAACATTACCCGAGCAA
>NZ_JAEQCT010000108.1:0-23734 GCF_020738205.1 Microcoleus sp. PH2017_24_DOB_U_A | reverse complement strand
GAAAAAAATGTGCCTCAAATTTTAAGACTGAGATGTGCGTATTTAAATAATGACATCAAGCTAGGTGTTTCTACTTAGTCAAAAAGTGGGATGCTCCCGTAGACGACTTCATCGCCGAAGCAACTCCCGAAGACAAAATCGAAGTAATTCGCAAGCAACAAGCCGAAGGTAAATTAGTAGCAATGACGGGAGACGGAACCAACGACGCACCCGCCCTAGCCCAAGCAAACGTAGGTTTGGCGATGAATTCCGGAACCCAAGCGGCGAAGGAAGCTGCAAACATGGTGGACTTAGATTCTGACCCCACAAAACTGATTGACTTAGTGACAATTGGCAAACAATTGCTAATTACTCGCGGCGCGCTGACTACGTTTTCGCTAGCCAACGACATCGCCAAATACTTCGCAATTATTCCCGCAATGTTTGCTCCCGTCGGCGCTTTAAACATCATGGGTTTAGCCAGCGGTCAATCGGCGGTTTTGTCAGCATTAGTTTACAATGCTTTGATTATTCCCGCTTTGATTCCCCTGGCACTAACTGGTGTCAAATTTAGACCACTAAGTGCCAATCAACTGTTGCAGCGGAACATTTTAATCTACGGATTGGGCGGAGCAGTTGCGCCGTTTATCGCCATCAAAATTATTGATGTTTTCATTGCTGCGATCGGGTTAGCATAAAAAACTTCGACTACCGATTCGCAGGGCGGATGTAACGGATGACTCTTCCCGGCTCTGCCTGGGAACGCATATCCAGAGGCTATGCCTCGATTTTCCCACAAAAAATCTAAGAGAAAGACAGATATTTAGTTCCCAACAAAGGAGAATTCATGAAACGGAATGATTTGCTGAATGATGTTTTACCCAGAGACTTTCAAGAAACAATTGAGTTAGCGAAAATGCTGCGATCGCGCCACCCAATCCCGGTGCAGCTATTTCTGGTAATGTGCTTTAACTTGATAATTGCACCCGCGGTTTATGCGGCTGCGGATGAAGGTTTGACCAAAAAAGCGGCGTGGGGTTTAAGTCTTTTGGGTTTAGTAATTATTGGGCTAGCAGTTTATTTGTTTGTCGTGATTTTTCAGCCAGAAAGATTTTAGGCATTTCCATTGTCAACCTTAGAAACCGGGTTTTTTACCGAATCTGGCGGCTAAACCAAATATTTTCGCAAAAATCCGGTTTCGGGCATCCAGTTTTTCATGACATCCGTTACACAATCCGTTACACAATCCGTTGCCGAACTTCCTTCATTGAGGTCATGTATGAGAGAATTAATCAGAGCTATTCGCGTTACTTTAGTTTTGTGGGGAATCACAGCGATTATTTATCCCTTAATCCTGCTCGCAATCGGTCAACTTGCTTTCAATTCCCAAGCAAACGGCAGTTTAATTACCAACCAAGGAGTTGTAGTCGGCTCATCGTTAATCGGTCAGTCTTTCGGCTCGGATAAATATTTTTGGGGTCGCCCCAGTACCACAAATTACAGCAGCTTTGCGGCAATAGATTACGACCCCACAAAGGCAGAAAATTTAAGTCAGAGAACGGGCGTTTCGGGAGCGAGCAATCTTGCTCCTAGCAACTCGGATCTGGTGAAGCGAGGTAATGAAAAAGATGGTTTTCAGGGGGTAGAAGTTGAGTTGGCTCGCCTCAATTTAGTTGGTATCAAACCGACTGCGGATTTAGTTTACACTTCCGGTTCTAGCCTCGACCCGCACATTAGCGTAGAATCAGCTCGATCGCAAATTGAACGGGTAGCAAAAGTGCGATCGGTCAATCTCAATCAAGTCGAAATGTTAGTAGCCAAAAATACAGATAGCAGATTTCTCGGTATTTTCGGCGAACCGGGAGTTAACGTCCTCAAACTAAATGTGGCTCTCGACGGTTTATAATACTCTGTGGTCAGTAGTCAGCAGTCAGTAGTGAATAGTCATTAGTCATTAGTCATTAGTCAGGTAGGGGCGGTGCCCCATGCCCGCCCTCTTAGTAGTCATTGGTAATCGGTAATTGACTGTCAACCGTCAACCGTCAACTGTCAACTGTCAACTATCAACTGCCAACTGTCAACTGTCAACTGTCAACTGTCAACTGTCAACTGCGATGATTCACTCTAGCGAACTCAGTAACAATTCCGACGCAATTTACGCCCAACCAAATCGCGGTTACGATCGCCCTCACCGCCGGGGAAAGCACAAAATCTTTATCGGAATGGCCCCCGGTGTCGGCAAAACTTTCCGAATGCTGGAAGAAGGGCACAGACTCAAATCTGAAGGCATTGATGTCGCCGTTGGACTGTTAGAAACTCACGGGCGGAAAGAGACAGCAGCTAAAGGCGAAGGACTAGAAATAGTCCCGCGAAAAGAAATGCTGCACGGCGAAAAAGCACTTACCGAAATGGATACTGAAGCCCTAATAGTACGCCGCCCTCAACTAGCATTAGTAGACGAACTGGCTCATACAAACGTTCCCGGTTCTCTGCGAGAAAAACGATATCAAGATGTCGAAGAAATTCTGAAAGCAGGGATAGATGTTTTCTCTACCCTCAACATTCAACACATAGAAAGTCTCAACGATTTAGTAGCGAGAATTACGGGAGTTGTAGTGCGAGAGCGAGTACCCGATCGCATTCTCGAAGAAGCTGACGAAATAGTCGTTATTGATGTCACGCCCGAAACCTTAGAAGAACGGTTGCGAGAAGGCAAAATCTACGCTCCTGAAAAAATAGAACAATCTTTAAAAAACTTTTTCCAGCGCCGTCATTTAATCGCATTGCGAGAACTGGCGCTGCGGGAGGTAGCAGATAGTGTTGAAGACGATGCAGCAACTTTAAAAGGTCAATCTTGCAACATTCACGAACGAGTTTTAGTATGCGTATCGACTTTTCCTAATTCCTTGCAACTGCTGCGGCGGGGTGCAAGGCTGGCGAACTACATGAATGCCCCATTTTATGCTTTGTTTGTGGATGCTCCCGATCGCTTCTTAACAAAATCCGAAAGCTTGCACGTTGAAACTTGCCAGAAGCTTTGCCAAGAATTTAACGGCCAATTTCTGCGGGTGGAAAGTCCGAATATCGCACAAGCAATTTCTGAGGTAGCTAAACAGTATCGGATTACTCAAATTGTGATCGGCGAAAGCCAGCAATCACGCTGGAAATTGCTGTTTCGGGGTTCTTTGACTCAACAGTTAGTGCGATCGCTCAAACACGTAGATTTGCACATCATCTCTACGGAAAAAAGTCGGTAGTTATTGGGCATGGGGCATGGGGCATAGGGCATAGGGCATAGGGCATAGGGCATTTGTCTTAGGTTTGGTGTTTGTTGTTGTTTCTAATAACTAATAACTCATAACTAATAACTCATAAATATAACTTTCGGAGGATAGCAGGCTCTAGCTTTCGGCGGATGTGCCAGAAGCTTTTATCTGTCAAGATTGCACTTGTTAAAGCTGATTAAAAGTGCGATCGCTATGGTAGATCATTACATTCTAAATTTGCTAGTGATTGGCATCCTCCTGCTCACCGTCACCTTGGGCTCCGGATGGATTTCGCGATTGCCGGTATCTTATGCCTTAATTTATCTAATTGTCGGTATCGGATTGGGGCCCTACGGCGTCAAGCTGGTTGAATTGCGCCCCGAAGCTCAATTTTTAGAAAGACTCACAGAATTTGTAGTTCTTGTTTCTCTGTTCAGTTGCGGCTTAAAAATGAATCGCCCGCTACAACTTTGGGCCTGGAATTCCACCGCGCGGCTGCTCGGTTTTTTAATGCCGATTTCGATTTTTGCTGTTGCTGCGATCGCTCATTGGTTTGTGAAATTAGATTGGGGCCCTGCCATTTTACTAGGAGCAATTCTGGCACCCACAGATCCAGTTTTAGCCTCAGAAGTTCAGATAGCTGATATAGAAGATCGCGATGAATTGCGCTTTGGCTTAACATCGGAAGGTGGATTAAACGATGCTTTAGCTTTTCCCTTTGTTTATTTTGGCATTTATGCGCTAAAAGATAACAATTGGCCGAACTGGTTTTCGCAGTGGGTAGCTATTGACTTGCTTTGGGCGGGTTCCGCAGGTATCGTCATGGGCATTTTAGTAGCCAAAGCCGTCACTTGGATCGATCGCCGATTGCAACGCTACAGGCCCGCCGACGAACTAATGGAAGATTTCATCGCTCTCAGCACAATTCTGCTCACATATTCCCTCACCGAAGTAGTCAACGGCTACGGATTCCTCGCAGTTTTTGTAGCAGGAATTGTAGTGCAGCGCAGTTACCGCGACCCCGAAAAACCGCTTTCCCAACTGCACTTTACTGAGCGCATAGAAAAGTTAATGGAAGTAGGAACAATTTTAATATTGGGTTCCATGTTGCGCCTAGAAGCTCTCGTTGCACATGGAAGCTACGCCCTTTTAATAGCTGGATTGTTAATCTTTTTGATTCGGCCTGTGGGAGCTTGGATTAGTACGATTGGCAGTCGCTTGCATCCCGCCAGTCGCTGGCTCTGCGGTTGGTTCGGCATTCGCGGCGTCGGTTCAATCTATTATCTTACCTATGCTTTCGGTCACGGTTTGAAAGGCGAAACTGCCGAGAAAATTGCCTGGATTACTTTTACTACGATCGTAATTTCTGTGATTGTGCACGGCATTAGCGCCACCCCGTTAATGAACTGGTACGAGCGGCGAATTAAACCTAAAGTACCGGATTTAATTTAATTCACAGGACTAACACACCAAGCAGATGAAACTGGTTCTTAGTGAGGACTTCAGTCCTCAAAAATCAGGACTAAAGTCCTCACTACGAACCAGTTTTATTAAAGGATACAGGAGATGATCGAAGTCCTAACCAACTAATTTTCTCTGTATTCTCGGAGCAACTAAGCGGAGCATCATTGCTGCAACTAGCAACACTGTCAAAGGTAAATATACGATCGCCGATTTAACAATCTTGATACCGAATTCAAAGGTAAAAGCCAGCCAGAAATAGTGCATTCCAGCATTGTGTAGAATCTTCCAGGCCCGTTGACCGATCCATGCTGCCGATCGCTCAAAAGATGTTACAGTCATTGCAAACAGGAACACGTAGCCCAAGATCCCCAGAGGGTCAAACCCGGGCGACGCGCCAGAAGTGGCCCACCACAAGCCAGTCCAGGCGATCGCGTGATACGTATGCGACACAGCCATCGATAGCCCCAAATAGCGGCGATTTTTTAACAGCCACTGTGTAAATATATTGGGCCACAGCCTGCGAAGTGACGAAGCCACAAAAGCACATAGAAATAAGATACACGAAGTACGAGCAGTTGCTCGAATCGCCAACCGCATCGCTGTCTCATCAACACCGTAAATCAGCCAAATCACAGCAAGCATAATCCCAATTGTCAGCGCCGAAAAACCAACAATGCTCCATCCTTCCACAGCAAATTTACTACCTTTCATCCGTGATGAATCCTTACAATAAATTCTCATATCCTGTCCGATCGAACACCATGAAAAAATTGGTTCGTAGTGAGGACTTTAGTCCGCATCAAAGAGAGGGCTAAAGTCCTCACTACGAACCAAACCTTATGATTGCCAGTAATTAACAGGACACGAACTCAGTACATACTAAATTTAGCGATCGCCCGTGGCCGCTGTCTTGCCAAATCTTCCCAAAAATGTCCTAATCTTCCCAACCTTCAAAGCGCATCTCTATAAGCCTTTGGAGTAGTTTTAACCTGTTGGCGAAACACTCTGGTAAAATGACTTTGACTTTGAAATCCGACTTGGTGGCAGATTTCTACAAGTGTCAACTCCCGCAGCCGAAGCAACTGCTTTGCTCTCTCAATGCGGCATTTCATCACATACTGATGGGGTGTAAATCCTGTAGATTGCTTGAACAAACTTGCAAAATAATGCGGACTAATCTGCACAGCACTGCTCAGATTTTCCAAACTCAAATTACCATCCAAATTTTGCTCAATATAATTGAATACTTGCCTTAGTTGATACTTGCACAACCCGCCCGTATAGTTTTTAATTTCAGGAGTAAAAGAACAATAACGCCTCAGCAAATGCACAGCAAGCGCTGTTGCCATTGACTCTGCATACAGGCGACTGTCTGCGCCTCCGGCTGCTAATTCTTGCTTCAAAGCCAGCGCCATATGCTGAATTAACGGATCGCGTAGATGCAACTGCGGCACCAACTCAATTTTATCTGCATCCACAGAGTCAAAAGCAGCGCGCGCCAGCATTTCAGGGGCGAGAAACAGCTCAATTAATGGAACTTCGCGATCGACAAATGTTCTCGGAATAGTTTGAGTAGCAGGAATAATCGCAATATCGCCGCTGGCGTAATCTACCTCTTGCAAACTTCCATTCAACATAAAACTCGCCCGAAAATCATTTTCAGCGATGAGAATAAAGTGGTGTTCTAAATCAGTTTCCGGCATTTCGTCAGCAGGTTCTAGCTCATAAATCAGATTCAAACCATTCCATCCCAATTCAAAGCTAGAAAGGAGGTGCAAATGCGGTGCAGGTTCATTATCAGACACAGCGAGTCTCGACTTCGAGCGACAAAAACGGTTTGTAGTGAGGACTTTAGTCCGCAGATTTAGAGGACTAAAGTCCGAACAGTCGGGTGCATCTGGTTTTTGAAGAGGGCGAAGCATGACCGCATATAAGTTATTAGTTATAATCTCATATTGATTGCGGTCATGCTTCGCCCCTACACGCATATTTGCTTGCAGATGCACGCCTTACTATCGAACTAATATTATTGCGATGCGATTGGTTTCACCCCAATTAATAAAGCGAGTTCCCGCCACTTCCAATAACAGTCTACATCGTCAAAACCAATTTCTCTAAACCAGCGCAGTTGTGTTTCCACATCCAGCAATTTATTAGAAGGATCTTCACCCTCTTTGCTGATACCGAGTGCCTCTCGAAACTTCTCATGCAAAGCCTCTGTTGGGGACGCTACGTGCTCCAAATTGCAAAAAATGCCTCCGGGTTCCAAAAGCTCGAAAATCTCGGCGTAAAGCGAACGTTTGCGATCGTCCTCTACGTGATGGATGGCAAAACTAGAAACGATCGCATCAAACTTGCCCAAATCCGGCAGAGGTGCGTCAAAATTGTGCTCGATTACCGTGACAGTATTGTCATCAGCAAAGCGAATGCGGGCTTTTTCCAGCATAGTTGGCGAAAAGTCGATCGCCACAGATGCAACATTCGGGCGATCGCACTTCAGCAAACCCAACAACCGCCCATCACCCGTACCCACATCCAGAATCCGTTTGACATCTTTCGGCACTTCCTCCAACAAAACCGCCTCACCCTCAGTGCGGTGAGGAATACCATCAGCCTTAGCAAGATACCACAAAGCGTGTTCCGCAGAACTCCAAAGATTAACTTGACTCATAAACAGTTGACAGTTGACAGTTGACAGTTGACAGTTGACAGATGAGTGCGAGGTTTTTAAGACGGGGATTTAAACCTCTCCATAAAAACAATCCGCCCGCACCTGAAGGGGGCTAATAACCCTTGATATTTAGTAAATCTCGCCGTTTTTATGCGTAAAAATCCAACCATTATCGCCCGCTTTCGCGATTAAGTCATCATCGGGATAACTTGCTGAATCATCAGGAGTGCGATCGCCAATTTCCAGATAAACAACATCAGCATTCGAGCGATTCACCAAATGATGCCCGTCAGCATCTCCAGCCGGAAAACCCGCCGCCATACCCGATTTTAGCAATTGCTCACCCAAATTTGTAATCAGAGTAACTTCCCCTTCCAGAACATAGACTAACTCATCTTGACGAGAGTGCCAATGTCGAAGAGCAGAGCAACTTCCCGGCGCCAACCTCACCAAATTTACCCCAAAATTCTGCAAACCCGCAGCATCACCCAAGCGTTTTTTAACTCTTCCCGCAACAGCAGATTTAAATTGCTGAGGATAATTTGAGCCTGTACTTTCTGGGACATTATTAGGATGAATAATCATACAAAACTCCTTCTCTTCTTTCTCTTCCTTCGCGTTTTTCGCGCCTTCGCGGTTCATTTCTCTATTCCAAAGGTTTCAAAGTAGTAGGATTTTCACGAATCGGTTTAACAAAACGGCTGTTCGCCCGCACAAAACAATTACCCTTATCCGTGGAAATCGGCAACCAAGGCTTACCCTGAGAGTCAGCAATCATAATTTGATTAGCATTATTTCCAGTCACCGCTTGCAAGCGCTGTCCCCGCCGAAAAGTGGTCACCACAGGCCACTGCGAAACATTATGTTTATTTTTTTCAAATAACTCATCTGGTGCATCAAGAGCATCTACAGAAACAGATCTAAATCGCTGAGCCATCCGGCAATTTAACCCTTGAGAATCCGAGTCAACAACCACCCAATTCACCTGCCTGTTGCCCCGCTGTCTCGCCAGCAGCCCCGTATAATCTCCTTGCTGATTAGCAACAGGTAAAGCCAAGGCTAAATGAGCCCCCGCTCCTAAAATCCAAGTTACTGCCAGAGAGAAAATTCTGATTTCTGCTTTCATTGATACAAAAAATCCTTAAATTCAGATTAATTACAATCGTAGCAAGCTCTCCTGGCGATCGTCCAAGTGCTAATTGCTGAAACCCTTGCTTCCCTTGGACTTCTGTCAACCGTCAACTGACAACCGTCACAACCGTCAACTGTCAATTCATTAAGAATGTGTTATAAATATTGAGATTCATTAAGAAATATTGCTCAAATGCTCCTTTCCCCCTCTGGCGCCAGCAAACTCAAAGAATCCTTAAAAGAAAAAGTATTCTTCGGGAATGAGCCAACCCCGGAACTCATAGCCATCTTACTGATTTATTTCGTCCAAGGCATCCTCGGACTAGCCCGCTTAGCCGTCAGCTTCTTCCTCAAAGACGAACTCGGCATGACTCCCGCCGAAGTCTCAGCCATGCTGGGCGTCGTCGCCATACCTTGGATTATCAAACCCTTGTTCGGCTTCATGTCCGACGGGTTGCCCATATTCGGCTACCGCAGACGGCCTTATATCGTCCTCTCGGGGCTGTTGGGAACGGCAGCATGGGTGGGGATGGCCACAGTCGTACACACGCCCTTAGCGGCCACAGGGGCGATCGCCCTAAGTTCCGTTTCACTAGCCGTCAGCGACGTAATCGCCGACTCCCTAGTAGTAGAAAGAGCGAGAAAGGAAACAGTTAGCGACGCCGGTTCCCTGCAATCCTTGTCTTGGGGCGCATCAGCCATTGGCGGACTAATTACCGCTTACCTCAGCGGTTCCCTGCTGCAACACTTCAGCACCCACACCATCTTTTTAATCACTGCATCTTTCCCGCTAATCGTATCAACAACAGCCTGGTTAATTACCGAAGAAAAAGTCAACAAAAGAACCGACTTTGAAACAGTAAAAAACCAACTCAAACAACTGCGGCAAGCTGTTGCCGAAAAAACAATTTGGTTGCCCACCGCCTTTCTATTTCTGTGGCAATCCACACCAAGCTCGGACTCCGCCTTCTTCTTTTTTAGCACCAACGAATTAGGCTTTCAGCCAGAATTTCTCGGACGAGTGCGCCTCGTCACCAGCATAGCCGCCCTCGTTGGCATTTGGCTGTTTCAGCGCTACCTCAAAGCAATTCCATTTCGAGTCATTTTCGGCTGGTCAACAGTCATTGCAAGTGCCTTGGGCATGACTACATTATTATTAGTAACTCATGCCAACCGAGCATTAGGAATTGACGACCAATGGTTCAGCATCGGAGACAGCCTGATCCTGACAGTAATCGGACAAATTGCTTATATGCCCGTGCTGGTACTATCAGCGCGGTTGTGTCCTCCAGGCGTCGAAGCAACCTTATTTGCAGTGCTGATGTCTGTCACCAATTTAGCAGGAATTATTTCCTACGAAGGCGGTGCAATTTTGACACACTGGCTCGGAATTACCGATCGCAATTTCGACAACCTCTGGCTGCTAGTAGTCATCGCCAACCTCTCCACACTGCTACCCCTCCCCTTCTTAAACTGGCTCCCGGCAGAAAGTACAGAAAGCGGCGATCCAAACTACCAACAATCTCTCCCAGTATTAGAACCCGAACTGGGCTGTGCAAAACCGGGCGGACAGCATTTCATGCCCGAATACTTTCCCGACTTAGTACCGACATCAATTCCCGAAACCCGCACCGTAGAAAGCAAATGAAGGAAGAAAGAAGAAAGAAGAAGGAAGAAGGAAGAAGGAAGAAAATAGACTGCGAATATCTTGATAGTTTTCTTTCTGCTATTTTTCTCTCCTTTATTTCTTTCTTTCTCTCTGCGCTCTCTGCGCCCTCTGCGGTTAAATCAATAAAAGCTTATTCTACCAATGCAAAACTTACAAACTTCCCCAGCCAAAACAGTAGCCCCAAACTTATCATACGATCGCAAAGACTGGCAGCGTGGCTACGAATCCCAACCCAACGAAGCCGACTACTGGATTGACAACATCGAAGGCGAAATCCCAGAAGGCTTACAAGGCACATTCTTTCGTAACGGGCCCGGATTATTGGATGTCAACGGATCGCGCATCCACCACCCCTTTGACGGCGACGGCATGATTTGTGCGATCGCAATTTCAGAAAAACGCGCCCACTTCCGCAACCGATTCGTGCACACCGAAGGCTACCTCGCCGAACAAAAAGCCGGAAAAATCCTGCACCGAGGCGTATTCGGCACACAGAAACCCGGAGGCTGGTTAGCCAACATCTTTGATGTCAAAATCAAAAACATCGCCAACACCAACATCATTTATTGGGGTGACAAACTGCTAGCACTCTGGGAAGCAGCACAGCCCTACAGACTCGACCCCCGCAGCCTAGAAACCCTCGGATTAGACACCCTAGACGGGATTTTACAACCCGGTGAAGCCTTCGCCGCCCACCCCAGAATTGAAAAAGGCAAAAATGGAGCCGGAGACAGATTAGTCAACTTTTCCGTCAAGCCCGGTTTGTCAAGTACAATCACCATTTACGAACTCGACGAAAGCGGCAAACTTTTACAAAAACACGCCCACGCAATCCCGGGTTTTGCCTTCCTGCACGACATGGTAATTACCGAGAATTACTGCATATTCTTCCAAAATCCTGTCAGCTTCAATCCCCTACTTTTCCTGTTAGGATTTCGGAGTGCAGCGCAGTGCATTAAATTTTCGCCAAACAAGCCCACCCAGGCAATTTTAATTCCGCGCAACGGCACTGACGAGGTAAAAATATTAGAAACCGAACCTTGTTTTGTGTTCCACCACTGCAACGCCTGGGAAGAAAACGGCGAAGTTTTTGTAGATTCAGTTTGCTACGAATCATTTCCCACTGTCGAACATGACGGCGATTTTCTGGAGATTGATTTTGACACCATTCCAGCGGGCGAGTTGTGGCGGTTCAAGTTAAATCTGCAAGACAAAACCGTGCAGCATCAAGTTGTGGAAACTCGGTGTTGCGAGTTTCCGACTTTGCATCCGAATAATGTCGGACAACCTTACCGATATCTTTATATCGGCGCCGCTGACTCTGCCACTGGGAATGCTCCTTTGCAAGCTATTCTTAAAATAGATTTCCACACGGGTGAAAGGCAAGTTTGGAGTGTCGCGCCGCGCGGCTTTGCTGGTGAACCAGTTTTTGTTCCCCGTGATTCAGCCGTCTCGCCTGAGGCTGCAAGGGCTGAAGATGACGGTTGGCTGCTGGTTTTGATGTATGATGCGGCTAATCATCGATCGACCTTAGCGATTCTAGATGCCCGCGACATCACCAAAGGCCCCCTAGCGCGCCTGCATTTAAAACAGCACATTCCCTACGGTTTGCACGGCAGCTTTACACCAAACGTACTGCTTCCCGA
Organism: Microcoleus sp. PH2017_24_DOB_U_A; assembly: GCF_020738205.1. Taxonomy (NCBI): domain Bacteria; kingdom Bacillati; phylum Cyanobacteriota; class Cyanophyceae; order Oscillatoriales; family Microcoleaceae; genus Microcoleus; species Microcoleus sp. PH2017_24_DOB_U_A. The sequence goes on along the minus strand of NZ_JAEQCT010000108.1, from coordinate 11,908 downwards.
GAACTAAGATAAAATAGGTTTGTAGTGAGGACTTTAGTCCGCATCCGTCAGAGGACTAAAGTCCTCACTACGAACCTTTTGTATTGCGGGGAATACTAACAACAAGTCAATACATAAAATATCCCTAATTAATGCAAACTGTCAACAAATCAAATATCAAAAAAATACTTATTTTAATTTGCAGCCTCGCCGTAAGTTTGGCAATTATCTTATCTATTTACTCTCACAATGCTAATGCCCAAGAGCCTTACAGCCCCTCTCCAGATACCGCTGTAGCCCCCAAAGGCTTGGTTGAGGTCAAAATGACCGTAATTGGCGTAGACCCGATTAAAAACGAATTAGAAACCCGCTTGCAGTTCGAGCTTAAAGGTATTTATAAAAAAGGGCCGACTTACCCAGCTCAAGACTTGTTAATGACAGTTAACGGCGCGAATGTAGAAGATTCGGAAATTAGCTTTAAAGAAGGCAAACCGATGATTGTCCCGGCATTAAAGTTTAACTTAGTCAAGGGAAAAATCAACAATTATCCGTTTGACACGCACATTGCTAAAGTAGCTATTTCAATTGACCCGCTGGCTTCAATTGGCAAACAGTTTGCTCCCTTCCAACTAAATCCTGTGCCGCTGGAATTTAAATTTAATGCCGATGTTCCCGGCTTCGATATCAGTTATAAGCCGATGGAAGAGAATTCATCTATATTTATTTATATCGATGTTTCTGCCACGCGATCGATTCCGGTAAAATTCTTTTCCTTGGTGATTATTGTGATCATGTGGGTGCTGTCAATCATGGCGCTGTTGCTAGCATTAAAGGTGATGAAATCGGGTAAGTTACCGGAAGTCGGAATGTTGAGTTGGACAGGTGTGATGCTGTTTGCTTTTCCCGGTATTCGCAACTCTCAACCGGGAGTTCCGCCAGTGGGAACTGCTAGCGATTTCCTGTCATTTTTTTGGACGGAAATGATTGTTGTGGTAGCGTTGGTGATTATCGGTAGCTGTTGGTTGAAACGCTATCATCCGCCCATTGATGATTAATATCATTTATAAAAAATATGGCTGCAAAAAAAAATTGGCTTGTTTCCATGCACCCTAAGTATCAGGTGCGTCGCTGTGAGATTGTCGATTGGATTTAGGGATTTTTTATGGCGACGCACCCTACAAATACTAATGACTACGGCTTGTTTCCTCAACTCTCTTTGTCAGGTGCGTCGCTGTGAGATTGTCTGTCAAATTTAGAGATTGTTAAGGGCGACACACCCTACAGCTACTTCTTTCCTTCTTCCTTCTTCCTTCCTTCTTCCTTCTTCCTTCTTCCTTCTTCCTTCTGCTCAATTTTTCACCTGCAAATTTTCAATATCCTTAGCGGGTACTCCCAAACCGCGCAATATAGTAAAAGCAATGATTCGATATCCCGACGGATTCGGGTGAACTCCATCGGCTGCTAACAAATTTAGAGTTTTTCCGGCGTGTTTTTGATAGGTGCCGATCACTTCCCGAAAAGGCGCATTCAAATCGATAAACAAGCACTGATTTTGCTTGGCAATTTCTCGCATCGCCACAACATATTCTTGCAACCTGCGATTTTCTGGGCCGTCTAGAATCTCGCGAATCGGAGTAGGAGAAAGCAGCACGACTCGAATTCCTGCGGCTTTTGCTGCCAGTACCATTTGAGTTATTTTGTCTATATATTCTGCCAGCGGTAATCCCGCAGCTAAGTTGCCTTGGGGATGAAACTGAAGCTTTTGGAAGTCGAAGAAAGCGTGCCAAACGTCGTTAACTCCGGCGTTGATCGTGACTAAATCTGGCTTTTTGTCGATCGCATCTTTCTGAAAACGCGCCTGCATATCACTCGCCTTGTTACCGGAGATTCCCGCGTTGACGATCTCGATTTTGCGATCGGGATACAGGGCATTTAGATAGCGTTGCAGCAGCCAAACGTAACCTCCTGGGTATTTCGCCGCTTCGGTGATGCTGTCGCCCACAGTCACAATTCTGCGCTTCCCGGCGAGCACGTTTTGGATTTCGGGCGGCGGCGATGCTTCGGATACAGGTTCTTTAAACACGGGAATTAAGGAGTGAGGAATGTTGAACGCGATAACAGCAGCAATTACGGCGAGGACAAGTCTGATTAACACTTGCTTCAGCGGGGATTTGGGACGGGGCGATCGCACATTTGGAGACATGACACAGTTTTTGAGGAAAAGTTTAAGTTTTGAGCTTGGGATTTCCGGGCAAGATTTTCAGTGATTAAGAATATCCTAACAGTCTTGGCAGTTGCTATATAATTATATTAAGGGCTTTTTTGACACTCCTGATGTGAACGCGGGGGGCTTCCACGAATGGATCTGTAAGCCTGTAAAGTTTCAAATTAAATTGATGCTTGAGGAAATCCTATGCTGAAGTTACAATAGTTATTAAAGTCCAAGGGCGAGGATATCCTGGCGGTGGCGCTGCGACATCGGGCGTTTAATGTATGGGTGTTTGGTTCGGTGGCGCGGGGTGTTGTCGATGAGAGTAGTGATATTGACCTTTTGGTGGATTATAACGGAATAAGGATTAAGCCGTTTGATTAAGGATTGGGTTTTGGTGGAGGCGAAATATTTCGTTGATTTTAGTTTAAAGGAGGCTGTATGATGACTGTACAAGAAATTATTGCTCAGGTCGAAAGTTTATCAATAGAAGATCAGGATCAGTTGTTTGAGCTAATCCGCAAGCGACGGATTGAAAATCGGAGGGATGAAATTTTGGCTAATGCTCAGGAAGTGATGGAAGCTTTTAAGAATGGGACAGCAAAGAGAGGAAGTGTTGATGATTTGATCGCAGATTTACTAGGAGATGATGATGGAAGTTGTCTGGAGTAGTGGATTTAATCGATCTTTTAGGAAGATCGTACAGAAAAATCCACAATTAAAGGATCAAATTACTAAGGTGTTAAAGCTACTGGCAGATGATCCATTTACGCCATCTTTGAAGTCTCAGAAGTTAGGAGGGGACTTAGCCGGATTATGGTCTTGTTCTGTTGCATATGATTGCAGAATAATTTTTAATTTTTCTGAAGATGAGGAATTGTTAGAAATGGTGATTCTCTTAGTTGATATTGAAAGCCATGATGAGGTTTATTAATATGTAGCTGCGCCTTGACTTTATGCCCTACGGCTTCAAGCCCCTTGATTTCGATTACGATAGAAATAGGACTTACCCATTTCAAAGTAATTCTTTTTTTGGCCTATGAGTTCCGACCTAGTTCCCCTCTTGCCCAAAGTATCACTCGATCGCCGCGCCGGTGCCTTCTGCATCGATGCGATCGCCGTTTGGATACCCAGTTTGATTCTCGGCACCAATCCGATCGCCCAAACCTTTCTTTTTGTCCTGCTGTGGATGATAATGCGCGTAGCCATCGTCAGGAAAAACCAAGGTCAAAGTCTCGGGCGCTGGGCCCTGGACATGAAAATTTTCGATCCTAGATTCCAACGGACTCCCGGAGTGCAAGAATTGTGCAAGCGCGAGGCATTGCTGGGCTTTTGCGCCGCCCTAGCCTTCGCAGGTGTAGGTGGGCTCACCTCCACTAACGCGGGCGTCTTGCTGCTGATGTTACCACTGGCGATCGACTGTAGCGTTGCTTTCACCGACGCAGAAAGGTTTCCCCAAGCTTTTCACGATCGACTCGGTAGGACGATCGTCATCGGAACCAAGCGCGGCTACTCGCTTGACATCAAAGTCAGAAGATTGCTTGACCAAGTGCAGACAAATGTGAGACGATAATAAATTGTGTTTAAATTAGTCGAAATTTATTTAGAATTATGGCTAAAGGCGTCCGCATCATAATTACTCTAGAGTGTACTGAGTGCCGAACAAACGCGAGCAAACGCTCCAAAGGCGTGTCTCGGTACACCACGACCAAGAACCGTCGCAACACGACGGCACGGCTGGAACTCAAAAAGTTCTGCCCCCACTGCAACAAGCACACTACTCACAAAGAGATCAAGTAGGGAATGGGGCATGGGGCATGGGGAATGGGGCATGGGGCATGGGGAATGAGTAGTATTTAAGGATTAATGGCTAATAGTTTCTACTATCGCAGTCATTTAAGAATCTTTTAAGAATTACTGATTACCGATTGCCAATTACCAATGACCAATGACCGATTACCAATGACCAATGACCAATGACCAATGACAGATTACCAATTACCAAAGAACCATGACTTACTTTCGCCGGCGCGTTTCGCCAATCAAACCAGGAGACCCGATCGACTATAAAGATGTCGATTTGCTCAAAAAATACGTCACAGAACGCGGTAAAATCTTGCCCCGCCGGATTACCGGTTTGACGGCAAAACAACAGCGCGACCTGACCCGCAGCATCAAAAGAGCAAGAATTGTAGCTTTGATGCCCTTCGTAAACCAAGAAGGCTAATTGGATTTTGGATTTTAGATTTTAGATTTTGGACAAAAATAGGACTTACGCGAAAACAACGTCTTTTTGTCGCAAGCGATGGTAGCTAATAGCTGGCAATATTTGGTATTGAGTCGCTGGTGCGTAAGTCTTAATCAAAATCTCAAAAGTTAAAAATTAAAGCACAAAAAGCAGAACTTTTTAGATGTTAGTTTTGACAATTGATTTAAAAAATGTAAACATCCAAAATCTAAAATCGGAAGCAAAGAAACTCGATAAGTGGCAACTGTAAAAATCCAAAATCTCAAAAATAAAGCGGGCAAGTGGAGAAGGGAACGTTAGTAGAATTTAGAGTGCACGGCGACCGCCGCCTGGCCGTTGCCGATCGCCCTGACGGCAAGAAAAACTGGGTAGTGGTAGACGAAAACGGTCAACCGCACAGCATTCCGCCAAAACAAATCAGCTATGAAGCAGTCGGAGAAACTTACAAACCCTCCGACATTTCCAAATTTCTTAAAGAAGTAGAAGCTTACTCAGATCCGTCGAGTCTAGAAGTAGCTTGGGAACTTCTAGTGGGCGACGGAGAAAATACAGATCCAGAAGCCCTGGCTATGCTGCTATTTTCCGATCGCACTCCGGCGCAGTGTTATGCAGCTTATTGTTTGCTGTCCACAGATAAACTGTATTTTAAACAAAAGGGCGATCGCTACGAACCGCGACCAGTTGCCCAAGTAGCCGAAATCAAACACCAGCAAGAAGTAGAACAGCACCGACACCAAGAATCCCAAGGATTTTGGGATCGAGTTAAACGGCGGCTGGCTGGGGAAAATAATGTAGATTGGGCAACTAGCGATCGAACTCGCCTCGATGCCCTAGAACGCTTTGCTACCCTCGGAGAAGAAGCAACTCACCGCACGCCGGCCTTAGAAACTTTAGCCAGCTTACAACGTCCCGAAAACCCCGAAGCAGCATTTCAACTCCTAGTCGATCTCGGCCTGTGGAGTCCCCACGAAAACCTGTTTTTGCGGCGAAGCCAAATTCCCCTACAACTATCGGCAAAGGTATTAGAAGTAGCGCAAAGCTGCCTAGAAGAACCCTCAACCGACTCAGACACAGATCGTCTCGATTTAACTCACCTCAAGGTTTACACGATCGACGACGAAAGCACTACGGAAATCGACGACGGACTCAGCCTAGAATTCCTCGAAAACGGCCAGCAGCGTCTGTGGATACACATAGCAGATCCGACCCGCTTGCTTTCCCCCGGAGACGAACTCGACCTCGAAGCCAGAAAGCGCACCACTACAGTGTATCTGCCCACGGGCATGATCCCCATGTTTCCCCCAGCTTTGGCAACCGGGCCGATGAGTTTAATTCAAGGTAAAGAGTGCAGCGCCCTCAGCTTTAGTGTCACCTTAGATGAAATCGGCGCGGCCCAAGATTACAGCATCCATATCAGCAAGATCAAACCCACCTATCGCTTAACCTACGATGACGTAGACGAAATGCTGGAGTTGGGAATTGAAGCAGAACCGGAAATAAGCGCGATCGCCTCGGCGGCCAAACTGCGTCAAAAATGGCGCGAAGCCCAAGGCGCCATCAGCATTTTCATGCCCGAATCCGTCATCAAAGTCCACGGCGACGAAATCAAAATCCACGTCATCGACGACTCCACAGCCAGATTGCTAGTAGCAGAAATGATGATTTTAGCTGGCGAAGTCGCCGCCCGCTACGGTCAAACTCACAGCCTGCCCATACCCTACCGCTATCAGCCGCAGCCGGAACTCCCCCCAGAGGAAGAACTGCTGGCCGTGCCCGCTGGCCCAGCCCGCGCTTGCGCTGTACGTCGCTGTATGCCCCGCAGCGAAATGGGTCTGACCCCCGGACGCCACGCAGGTTTAGGTTTGGAATCCTACACTCAAGTTACTTCCCCGATCCGCCGCTATACCGACTTGCTGACTCACTTCCAAATTAAAGCCCACCTGCGGGGCGAACCACTGCCTTTTTCCGCCCAAGAAATACAGGATATTGTGATGTGTCTCGGTACCGCAGTTAGAGAAGCCTCTACCGTGGAACGCCAAACAAACCGTTATTGGGGATTGGAATATTTGCGGCGCAATCCTGATGAGGTTTGGGAAGCTTTGATGCTGCGCTGGTTGAGGGAAGATAGCAATCTGGCTTTGATTTTGTTGGAAGAGTTGGGTTTGGAGTTGGCGATGCGATTTGGTCGATCGGTCGAAATTGGCGATCGGCTAGAAGTCAAAGTCACTCACTGCGATCCGCGATCGGACGTGATTAACTTCCAAGAGATGATTTTTGAAGCAGCACAATAGGATTTTAGATTTTAGATTTTAGATTTTAGATTTTGGATTGCCAAAATCTTACTGACAGGAATTGTGCGTTTGCGGCTATAAACCAATAAGCTTAAGTTAGCAATCTCATTGAAGTGGGTTTTGTTTCTCTAGGGGCGGTTGCAAGCGCCGTCTTATATCATGTCGAGTCGATTACCATCACAAAAACCGTTTGTTTGTAGTGCGGACTAAAGTCCGCTTTCAGGCTGCGGACTAAAGTCCGCACGCGCGATCGAATCTGATTGCGGTAAATCGATCGCACATGATTAACTAAGGAACTAAAATTTAATAACTTACACTCTTAAAAGTGGGATGGGCCAGAAGATCCCGTTCTTTCTGGACGGGCGGGACGCTGTTGTGCATTTAAACTGTATGTCAAGAAATAATTCAAGTCTTGTGGGATGGGCTTCTAGCCCGTCCCGAATATGCAATTGAAATGCACGACAGCTTATTTAATTCTCATTCCTAAAATCAAAAATTTAAAATCGCCAAATGCCCAATTCTATAAACCAAGTTCAGCCACCGCTGGAATTCATACCCCCAGCCTACAACCCCCTCATCGTCAATGGTTGTCAGCAAATACTCCCCTGGTGGCTGCGATTTAAGACAAATATCAGCCACATTCAAGCCGAAAACGTCGAAACCCTCGCCGAACTCTTCCACCAATTTCAAAATCAAAAAGTTCGCTTCTTACTCGCCTTCCGCCATCCCAACTCCGACGATCCCTACTGTTTGGGACAACTAATTTGGAAACTCGTTCCCCAGGCGGCGCGCGCCAAAGGCATTCCCCTGCAATTCCCGGTACATTCCCACTTTATCTACGATCGCGGAATTCCTCTGTGGGCCGGTTCTAGCGTCGGCTGGCTATATTCTCGCCTCGGCGGTACTCCGATTGTGCGCGGCAAGATCGATCGCGCTGGATTGCGATCGGCCCGCGATTTATTCGCCAACAGCCAATTTCCCATCGCCGCCGCCCCAGAAGGCGCCACCAACGGTCACAATGAAATAGTTAGCCCCCTGGAACCGGGAATCGCTCAAATGGGCTTCTGGTGCGTTGAAGACTTGCTAAAAGCCGGACGTACTGATGAAAAAGTGTTGATTGTGCCGATCGGCATTCAATACCGCTATGTCAATCCACCTTGGGAACCCTTAGAAAAACTTTTAACTCAATTAGAAATAGATTGCGGACTTCCAGCCTTAGAACCCACCGAGATTGCTAAATTAGAGGCAGAAAATCTCGCTCCCGCAGACCAGCATCACAAATTCCAATATCTGCGCCTGATTCGAGTTGGCAACCATTTACTAACAGTAATGGAACAGTTTTACGCCCGTTTTTATCATCGAAATTTACAGTTAAAAACATCTTCTTTGACATTAATACCGCTGCCCGAAACAACGACAAACGATTCGGAAAATGAAGCGATGATTCCTCGACTGACAGCACTGTTAGACGTAGGCTTGCAAGTAGCAGAAGAATATTTTAACTTGAAGCCCAAAGGCAGTTTGATAGACCGCTGCCGCCGTCTGGAACAAGCAGGCTGGGACTATATTTATCGAGAAGATATCAAAGATATTGCAGGACTTTGTGCCTTAGAAAGAGGATTAGCCGATCGCCTCGCTGAAGAAGCAAGTCTGCGGATGTGGCACATGAGACTTGTCGAAAGTTTCGTCTCAGTCACGGGCAGATACGTCCAAGAAAAGCTCACAGCAGAACGTTTGGCAGAAACAACTTTACTGCTGTGGGACGTACTGACTCGCATCAAAGGCGGAAATCCTTTCGGCCGCCCTTCTTTGGGCAAACAGCAGGTGCAAATGACCGTGGGCGAACCGATATCAGTCGGCGATCGCTGGGAGGGATATCAAAGCAGCCGCAGGGTAGCAGTTGCCGAACTCACTCAAGACTTGCAATCCGCTTTAGAAGGAATGATTAAATCTTAATTAGTCCGAATCTGCAATTAGGAATAGGGAAGTAGGAAGAGAGACGCAGGAAGAGAGAAGCAAAAATAAGGATGATATAGCAACCGCCACATAGGTTAGGACATAAATCATGTCATGAATAGATCCTATAACCCTTTAGCATAAACGGTTTGATTCTCGTACTACGTAACTGTCAACTGTCAACTGTCAACTGTCAACTGTCAACTGCTATATATTGCCTTTGGGTTGCCACTCTATTTTTAATTCGTGCAGCAAACAACTTGTTATAAACTTGGGGAAGATGTATAATAAGTAACTAAGTATCAGTGCCGGTTAATCACTGATAATAAAGTTGTTTTCGTTCGGCGTTTTAAGATTTTGAGGGCTGCCGTCCTCAGTACAAACTTAATTAGAATTATTTAACCGGACTCGATCTAACAATAAGCGCTCGATAATGAACCAACAAAAATAACCGATGAATAACAAACCTATCGATTTATCTACTAACTCAATTAAAGTAAAACTGCTGAATCATTTAGCGCAAGAATTGCTCACCCCGCTCACTTCTGTCCTCGGCATGGCAAGCGTATTGAACCAAGAAATTTACGGCCCCTTAACGAGCAAGCAAAAAGAATATATCGACGTGATCCAAGACAGCAGCCGATCTTTGCGATCGCTAGTTGAAGAAATTTTGGAACTGGCAGATCTAGACGATACCGCTTTCACATTGAAGCGAACCGCAGTTGATATAGAAACTTTGTCTCAGCAAGTTGTGACAACCCTGTCGCCAGCAGCCTCTAGACGAGAGCAAGAAATTAACTTGTCAATGGGGCCCGGGCCGCGCATCTGGCTGGCCGATAAGGATAAAGTTCAGCAAATGCTGCACCACTTAATTTTTAGCATTATTCAATCGGCTGGGGCAGGCAGCGTGATTCGAGTCCACGTTTCTCGGAAACAAGACGGTATCAATATCGGAGTTTGGGTTTTTCATCCTTGGTTGGGTGAAAGTTTGCCCCATGCTAAACTCTACTCCGACTACTTGTTGAAGGTCGGAGCCGATCGCGGTGCGCGATCGAACTCCGAAACCGACTCCCTGGAATTTGAACCGCCACTTCCGTCACAGACACAGGCTTCGCAGCGATTAACGCTGGCGTTTTCTGAGTTGGCGGCTTTGGTGGCCGAGAATGCTGCGGATACGGCACCTGTGTTAGCTGGTTACGGCGCTAGGGAACGCTTGGGGCTGCTGCTTTGCTGCCAGTTGGTGGAAATTCAAGGCGGCAAACTCTCGATTCAAGGCACTCCAGAATCTGGATATCGCTACGCGCTCTGGCTCCCCTGTACCAATGCTACCGAGTTGTTGGAAAGATGAAGTCAGTTGACAGTTGACAGTTGACAGTTGACAGTTGTTATTGGTTACTTGTTATTGGTTACTTGTTACTTGTTATTAGTTATTTGTTGTTATTACAGCCAATAACGAACAACGAATAACGAATAACGAACAACGAATAACGAATAACGAATAACGAATAACGAATAACGAATTTAAAGAAATGAATTCAGTTTGGCAACAGTTAACTCTGGCAAATTTGTCGCTCTCTCAGTGGCAAAGTGGCAGTTATTTATTGAATTTGGCGATCGGCTCTTTGCGCGGTTGGCGGCAGAGTAGCTGGCTGATGCAGTGGGCCGAGCCCCTGGGTTTTGTTTTGCTCGCCTTGACGTTCGGTATGGGCCCATTTGTAAACAACGCCCTGGTGGGTGTGTTGATGGCTGCTGCCGCTGCGTTTTGGGTGCTGCTGACTGTTTCGGACGATCGCGCGATCGCCCTCACACCCATTCACTTGCTGGTACTTTTGTACTGGGGCATTGCTACCGTCGCCACAGCAATGTCGCCGGTGAAAGCCGCCGCTTTTACAGGCTGGACGAAGCTAACGCTGTATTTGCTATTTTTTGCACTGATGGCGCGGATATTGCGAGATTCCCGTTTGCGATCGTGGTTAATAGCCGTATATCTTAATGTTGCTTTAATTGTCAGTTTCTACGGCGTGCGGCAGTGGATTGATAAAGTGCCACCATTAGCTACTTGGAACGATCCGACTTCTACTCAAGCCGATGTCACCCGAGTTTACAGTTTTTTGGGCAATCCCAACTTGCTCGGTTCCTATTTGCTACCAGCCATTGCCTTGAGCGCCGCCGCACTTTTTGTGTGGCAAGGATGGGGAACCAAACTTTTAGCGTTGACGATGCTGGTAGTGAATTGCGCGTGTTTGCGCTACACCGACAGTCGCGGTGCTTGGATCGGTTTTGTGGCTGTGCTGGTGGTGTTTTTAGTCCTGCTTTGGTACTGGTACAGCCCTTTAATGCCTAGGTTCTGGCGCACTTGGGCGCTGCCGTTAGGGTTAGGAGGTTTGGCTGGAGCGTTAATTTTGGGAGTAGCTTTGGTGCCAGCCTTGCGCGATCGAGTTTCGAGTATGTTTGTCGGCCGCGGCGACAGCAGCAACAATTTTCGGATTAATGTTTGGACGGCGGTGATTGACATGATTCGCGATCGGCCAATCCTCGGCATTGGGCCCGGAAATACTGCTTTTAATAAAGTTTATCCGCTTTATATGAAGCCAAAATTCACTGCTTTGAGCGCTTATTCTGTGCTGCTAGAAATTGCCGTCGAAACTGGTTTTATCGGTTTAATGTGTTTCCTGTGGCTGATGACTGTTACCGTCAATCAAGGTTTGTTGCAGATCAAAAAATTGCGCGACGCACAATTTAACAGCTCTCATTTAGAGGAAGAATCCCCAAATCTCAAATCAAATCAGGGGTTTTGGTTGATTGGGGCGATCGCCACTTTAACTGGTATGATGGCTCACGGTTTTGTCGATACAGTTTGGTATCGGCCGGAAGTTAATATGCTTTGGTGGTTGATGGTGGCGATTATTGCTAGTTTTTATAGCAATTCTCAGCAGCAGCAAGATTCAGGTTTGACACAGGGCGAGTAGAATAGCGATCGGAAAAATCAGGTACCCCTGGGTAATCACCGAAAAGCTTGCGGTTCAAAAATCGAACTTATAAAAGTAATGGCGGGGTTTTATCCCCGCCCGGTAAGGATTCCAGTTCCCAAAAAGCAGACAGCTTTCCTAAAGCTGCAAGCGATGATTTGACACTCTCCGACCTGAAGGTGCGGAGATTCTTAAGAAGCTTTGACACTCTTAAATACGCTGTCAAGACACATCTAGACGTTCAAAACAACTACCT